>NZ_VFOM01000002.1 GCF_006716125.1 Homoserinimonas aerilata
CCGCCGGATCTTCCGGCGACCGTGTCGGAGCCTGTGCGCAATCTCGTCTACTCGTGCATTGCGAAGAGCCCTGCCGAGCGTCCCTCCTCGTCGGCGCATCTCGCGCGTGCCGCGCAGGCGCTGCGTCGCGGTGATGTCGCGGGTGCGACGGCCGCCGTTCCCGGTGTCGCAGGCGCCGAGGCGTTCACGACCCTGATCACGCCGGGCGTCGACACGAGTGCGGCCACCCGCGTTCTGCCGTCCGCGGCCGGTGGTCTGGGTGCTGCGGGTGGCCTGTCGGCGACGCAGCCGATGTCCGCGATGGACGGGCCGGATGAGGTCAAGTCGCGCAATCCGTGGACGTGGCCGCTCATCGCGCTCGTCGGCATCCTGCTGGTTGCCCTCATCGGTGTGATCCTGGCGCTCGTGTTCGCGCCGGGCGACGAGCCGTCGCAGAGTTCTGCGCCGCCGTCGCAGACTCAGAGCCAGAAGCCGAGCACGACGCCGAGCGCCGACAACAAAGTCGCGGTCGTGCAGGATGACTATCTCGGCATGACTGAGATGGAAGTGCGCAACGCGCTCGGCCTGCTCGATCTGCGTGCCGAGGTCGTGGAGGGCAACACCGCGCCAGACCCCGACAGTGTCGGCAAGGTCTACAAGATCAACCCGACCGGCCGTCTCGACCCGGGCAGTGTGGTCACGGCGACGATCTACGCGCCGATCCCCGACCCGGCGAAGCCGGCCGCGCCGAGCGCTTCGTCGTCGACTGCGGAGCCGGGCGACACCGTCACGATCACGTGGCCGACGTACACGGGCTGCGCCCCGGGCACCAACCACACCGCCTACCGGCTTTCGTTGACGGGGGCCACCACAACCGCCGGAAACCCGCTGGGCAAGGGTCAGCACAGCGCCGAGATCGTCGTCGACGACGGCGTGACCTCGGTGACCGTCAGCTATCTGGCCGAGTGCTCGGGCATCCAGTCACCGCCATCCGACACCGTCACGATCACGGTCACACCTCCTGTGTCTCCTCCGCCGAGCACGGACCCGGGAAACGGCAACGGCAATGGCGGGGGCGGGGCCGCACCGTCGGCGTGACGCATCCGGTAGACATCTCTGCTGGTCTCACGGCGGCAGGGCGATATGGCTGTACAGCAGACACCGATTACACTGGCTATTCGTTGGCCTAATCCGGGAGATGAACTGTGACTGAAGATGCTCGCCTCCTGGCTGGTAGGTATCAGGTCGGCAAGCTCATCGGCCGCGGCGGCATGGCGGATGTCCATGAGGGCACGGATGCGCGCCTCGGGCGCCGCGTCGCCATCAAGCTGCTGAAGCCCTCCCTTGCGATCGACCCGAACTTCAGGCTGCTGTTCCGCGAGGAGGCCCAGAAGGCCGCCCGTATGGCGCATCCGACGATCGTTCGCGTCTACGACGCCGGCGAGGAGACCGTCACCGACGCCAACGGCATCGAGACGCAACTGCCGTTCATCGTCATGGAGTACGTCGACGGGCGCCTGCTCAAGGACATCATCGCCGACGGCCCGCTCTCCCCGCAGGAGGCCGTTCGCATCGCCGACGGTATGCTCACGGCGCTCGAGTACAGCCACCGTGCGCTGCTCGTGCACCGCGACATCAAGCCCGGCAATGTCATGGTCACTCAGAATGGCCAGGTCAAGGTGATGGATTTCGGCATCGCCCGCGCCGTCAGCGACAACTCTGCGACGGTCGCCGACACGAGTGCTGTTCTCGGCACCGCCCAGTATTTCTCGCCTGAGCAGGCGAAGGGCGAGACGGTGGATGCCCGCACCGATCTGTATTCGACCGGTGTCGTGCTGTTCGAGATGCTCACGGGCCGCCCGCCGTTCCGCGGCGACCGTGCGGCTGCCGTGGCCTACCAGCACATCAGTGAGGCGCCCGTCGCGCCCGGCACCATCAATCCGAAGGTTCCGCCGGCTCTCGACGCCGTTGTGCTGCATTCGCTCGCGAAGGACAAGTTCGAGCGTTTCCAGACGGCATCCGAGTTCCGTGACGAGCTGAAGGCTGGCGCTGCAGGCGAGATGCCGGTGCGCAAGGCGACCCCGGCCAATGACTTCAGTTCCACGCTGTTCGGTGTGAACCCGAGCGCGACGGCTGGTTCCGAGGCTGCCCTGCGGCAGCTGTCGTCTCAGAACACGGAGCGGGCGGTGCGCACGCAGAATCGTCCTCCCGTCGCCTGGATCTGGGCGGGCGTCGCCATCATGGCCGCCGTGCTCATCGCGCTCGCGATCTGGGTGGTGAACCTCCCGTCGCTGAATCTCACGCAGGGCCTCTCCGTCTCGGTTCCCGACGTCGTCAACGCAAAGTACGACGACGGCGTCGACACCCTGGGCAAGTACGATCTCGTGGCCAGCCGCTTCGATGTTGCCAGCGACGATGTCGCCGAGGGCCTGATCGTGCGCACCGATCCGCCCGCAGGCACCACGGTCGCGGCCACCCAGGCCATCAAGGTCTACGTCTCCTCCGGGCCGGCGACGGTGACGGTGCCCGATCTGTCGGGCCAGTCGCAGGATGCCGCCACGGCGGCGCTGACCGATCGAGGCTTCGAGATCGGCGCGGTCAACAAGGAGAACTCCGGCACTTTGGCGGAGGGGACCGTCGTCAGCACGAGCCCCGCGGCGGGCACCGCCGTCAAGGTGGGCGAGACGATCGATCTCGTCGTGTCGAGCGGCCTCGTGACGGTTCCGGATGTTCGCAATCAGCCGTTCAACACGGCCATCGGCACCCTGCAGGAGATCGGCCTCACCGTGAACGCGATTCCTGACCGCAATTGCGGGGGGCAGACGGTGACCGGTCAGGATCTGGCGCCGGGTGAGCATCCGCAGCGCTCGACGATCTCGATCACCTACTGCGCGGGCTGACGCCTCAGCGCGGGTTGCTCAGCCCCGACTCCTCAGTCGAGATTGACGAGCGGGGTGAGCCCGTTCGCTGTCTCGCGCGCCTCGGGGAGGCCGGCGACGGCCAGCCAGTTGGCGAGCATCCGGTAGCCACCCTCGGTGAGAACCGACTCGGGGTGGAACTGCACGCCGTAGATCGGCGCGCTCACATGCTGCAGCCCCATGATGACGCCACCCTCGGTGCGCGAGGTCACGATGAGATCGTCGGGCACGGTGCCGTCGACGACGGCCAGCGAGTGGTATCTGGTGGCCGTGAACGGCTCGGGCACCTCCTCGTAGAAGGCGCTGCTGTCGTGGCTGACGAGCGATGTCTTGCCGTGCATGAGCTCCTCGGCGTGGGTGACGGTGGCTCCGAACGCCTCCGCGATCGCCTGATGCCCCAAGCACACACCCAGGAGCGGCTTGTTCGCCTCGAGCGCGGCGCGCACCATGGCGATGGAGACACCGGCCTTGGCGGGCGTTCCCGGGCCCGGCGACAGCAGCACGCCGTCGTAGTCGGCCATGCGCTCGGCCGCTTCGGCCTCGCTGAAGTCGTCGTTGCGCACGACGTCGATCGTCGCGCCAAGCTGCAGCAGGTAGCCGCCGAGCGTGTAGACGAAGCTGTCGTAGTTGTCGATCACAAGAATTCTGGTCATTGCTGAACCGTCACCTCCGGGGTACCGATAAATGTGTTCACCCAGGGAAAGACCCAGAGGATGAGGGCGAGGAGAACGACCACGACGAGGATGACCGCGAGCAGGATGCGGAACCACAGGGGGCCGGGCAGCAGTCGCCAGAGCGCCGAATACATCAGCCGGCCTCCCCTCTCAGGGCGGCCAGCTCGGCGGGCATGCCGGCCGAGTTGGGCTGCCACGACTCCAGCACGCCGTACGCGATGAAACGCTCGGCGGCGGAGAACATCGGATGGCAGGTGGTCAGGGTGATCACGCGATCGCTCGCCGCGAATCCGGTGGTCTGGGGCACGGGGTCGAGCACGCCGATTCCGTTCGGGCGCACATACTCGATCGAGCGGAACACGTAGTCGAACCAGCCGTCGGCCGTCTGCACGTAGATGTGGTCTCCCTGCTGCAGCTCCGCGATGCGGTTGAACGGGGCGCCGTAGGTGGTGCGGTGGGCGGCGAGCGCGAAGTTGCCGACCTCTCCGGGCATCTGGGTTCCCGAGTAGTGGCCGATGCCGAGCTCGTTGTTGTTGAGAACGGATGCGAGGCCGACACCTTCGCCGATGGCGCGCACATAGTCGGCGCCGAAACGCGGAACGTACATCGTGGCGAAGCCGACACCGTTCGCGGGAGCTGTGGCGACGACGGGGTCTCCGTAGTCGGGTGCGGGCTCGTCGACGTCTGTGGGGGCCTCGGATGCGGGTGCACCATCACCTGCGTCGGCGCCGCCCCACTGTTCGCTCAGTTCGAGGGCGCTGCTGCGCTGCTCCTCGCCGACGACGAGGTCGTTCAGCCACAACTGCCAGCCGAGGAAGAGGAACACGAGCACGCCGGCGGTGACGAACAGCTCGCCGACCAGACCGATGATGCTCAGCCGTGGGCGTCCGCTCCGCGTCTTCCGCCGCCTGCGTCGCCGCAGTTCGGGGCCGGCCTGGGCAGGCCCCTCCCCTGCAACGATCGGGCTGGTCATGTCTGTGATTCTATTCGCTGGCCGATGCGCCCGGCCCCGCACCGACGCAGGGGCTGAGGTGGGCGGCGCATTCCCGCTAGAATGCCCGCATGGCCAGATCGACGAAAACGAAGACCGACGCCCCCCGCGAGAACCGCTCGGGTGCCGACGCCCCCAACCCGGTCTGGTTCAAGCCGATCATGTTCGGGCTCATGCTGCTCGGCCTGATCTGGATCCTCGTGTACTACATCAGCCAGAGCACGCTGCCGATTCCCGGTCTGGGCGACATGAACATCCTCGTCGGCTTCGGCATCATGTTCGTCGGCTTCCTCATGACGACCCGTTGGCGCTGACGGCTTCCGCTTCTTCACCTCGCTGAGGCTTCCGTTCTCAGCCAGCCGCTCTGCGACACTTGTCTCATGGCGCAGTCCCTCCGGCATCCGGCCCCTCGTTCGGCGATCAGTGCTGAATCGCGCGCTCTCACATCGGCTATCGCGGCATTCGTCGGCGGCTTCGTCGTGGCGCTCATCGCGGTGGGTGTGCGCGGCGCTGACGCCCCCCTGTTCGGCGCATTCTCGATCGGCCTGATCACGGCGCTCTCCGCCTCGGGCATCGCCGTCGTCGTGTTCGTCGTCGGCTACGTGCTCTCGATGCGCTCCCCCGTCAACTCCTGGCGACGCTCCGTCTGGCTGCCCCGTTTCGTTCTGGATGTGACGGGGCTGTCGTTCACGCATGCCGCGATCGCGTTCATGGCTGCGCTGGCCATGTTCTCGCTGCTGCAGCGGGCGTTCGAGGGTCTCGCGTTCGATGCCATCACCTCGGCCCTCACCTGTGGGGTCGTGACCGCGCTCACCGCCTATGTGACCTTCCTGTCGGCATCCGCCGTCTCGACCTATTCGCTCTCGCAGCTGCTGGCGGTGTTCGTGGTGAGCGGTTCGCTCACGAGCATGCTCACCGCCGACGAGCCGCACTGGTGGCAGAGCAACTTCAGCGCCCTGGGCGTCTCGACCGGCTTCTCCGGCTACGCGTTCAATGCGACGGTGCTCATCGCGGGGCTCGTTGTCATAACCCTCGCCGACTATGTGACCACCGACCTCGAGGAGCTCGCCCGCAGGCGGGAGCAGCATGTGCGGTGGCGGTCCGAGATGGTGCGCTGGCTGCTGGTGACGATCGGCGTCGCCCTGATCGGGGTCGCTCTCGTGCCGGTGAATCTGTCGGAACCCGTGCACAACATCTTCGCCACGGGGCTTGTTGTCGTGTTCTTCGCGCTGATGGTGGGCATCCGCTGGTTCGCCCCTGTCATGCAGCCGACATTCCTGGTCGTGACGAGCATCTTCATCGCCGTGATCGGCACCGCGACGGTGCTGTTCTGGCCGGTCGGCTACTACAACCTCACGGGTTTCGAGCTGGTTGTGAGTGCCGTTGTCTTCGCCTGGCTGATCATCTTTGTTCGCAATATCGCGGCCGCCCTGCACGAGGCGACGACGCCGGATGCACTGTCCACAGCCTCTCGCCCGGAATTCCGGGCAACTACACAGCTGTAATTATCCCCACTGTGGAATCTCCTGTGGATAACTCGTGCGTCATGCGAACGAGGAGTGAAGGAGCAGCACACCGACGACCGTCAGAACGACCAGTCCTGCGAGCACCGCGCCGAGCATCCAGAGCTGTTTCGATCGCTGGTCACGACGCCGCGTGCGCATGAATATGAAGGCCACGAGCGCACCGACGATGAGCCCGCCGATGTGCGCCTGCCACGCGATTCCGGGAACGACGAAGCCGATCACCAGGTTGATGCCGATGACCACGACCAGTTGGATGCTGTTGCCGCCGAGCCCGCGCTGGATCACGAAGAAGGCGCCCAGGAGGCCGAAGATCGCGCCCGATGCACCGATGACCGGCGTCGCGGGAGCCAGGAGCAGCACCGCGATCGAGCCGCCGATGCCGCTCAAGAAGTACAGCGCCAGAAAGCGGCCGCGCCCGATCATGTGCTCCAAGATGCGCCCGAAGATCCACAGCGAATACATGTTGAAGAGGATGTGCAGGAACGACTGCTCCGAATGCACGAACATCGTGGTGATCATGCGCCACGGTTGAATCTCGGTGTACGGCGCCCAGTAGAGCAGCGCACCCGTCACCGCTCCCGTGCCGGATGTCACCATCTGCAGCAACCAGATCGCCACGGTGACGCCGATGATCGAATAGGTGGCGATGGGTCCGTCGCCGCGGCGGGCGCGGTTGATGGCGGTGACGACGGCCGGCTTGGTCCGCGGCGCGGACTGGCGCGCCTCGCGCACGCACTCCGGGCAGTGAACGCCGACGGGCGCCTGCGTCTGGCATTCGGGGCAGATGGTGCGACCGCAACGCTGACACAGGATGAAACTCTGCCGGTCTGGATGCCGGTAGCAGAAGTTGCCGGAGGTGTCGGAGTCTCCAGCAGAATCAGGAGAGGAGGATGCGCCGCTCACAGCACATCCCCCTGCACCAGGATGATCACCTGATCAGACCTCTTCGACGGTGATGCTGTTGATGACGACGTCTTCGACCGGCTTGTCGCGGCGGTCCTTCTTCACGGCCTCGATCGTCTTGACGACCTCCTGCGACGCCTCATCCTCGACCTTGCCGAAGATGGTGTGCTTGCCCTGCAGCCAGGTGGTGGGCACGGTGGTGATGAAGAACTGCGAACCGTTGGTGCCGCGGCCCATCTGGGTGCCCGCGTTCGCCATGGCGAGCACGTAGGGCTTCGTGAAGTCGAGCTCCGGGTGGATCTCGTCGTCGAACTGGTAGCCGGGGCCACCGGTTCCCTGGCCGAGCGGGTCGCCGCCCTGGATCATGAACTCGTCGATGATGCGGTGGAAGATCACGCCGTCGTACAGCGGATCGGTCGAGACCTTGCCCGTCTCCGGGTGGGTCCACTCCTTGGTTCCGGTCGCAAGGCCGATGAAGTTGTCGACCGTCTTCGGCGCGTGGTTGCGCAGCAGGTTGACCTTGATGTCACCGAGGGATGTATGGAAAGTAGCTACATGGGTGTGCACAGACATGCCATCAGTATTCCATTGATGTCTGTGCGAAGTCGTGTCATTGTCGTGTCATTCGCTGAGGGCGCACAGCATCCGTCGATCCGGCGTGTCAGCAATACTCAGGTCGCTCACAGTGCCCGCCGTGCGAGGATGGAAGTGCTCCGTACGCCGCCGACTGGAGGTCTCTCATGGCTTTGTCCCGTAAACGTGCACGTGAACTGAAGCGCCTGAAGCATTCGGCATCCGATCTCTGGGATGACCAGAGAGAGGTGCTCGATCATGCCAGCCGGGTCGTCCGCGAGGCGGGCCGTCAGGTCGGCTATGTGGGCCGCGAAGAGGTTGCCCCCCGCGTCCGCGACACCTACGAGCACAGGGTGAGGCCGGTCGTCGCGACCGGCGTGCACGCCGCGCAGTCTGCCGGCGACTTCACCCGCGACAAGATCAAGCATGACGTGCTGCCGTCGCTCGCCTCCGCCGTCGCCTCCACGCTCGCCGTGATCGAGGTCGCGAAGGACGCCAGGGTGAAGGATGCCGTGCGAGAGATCCGTCGCGCCACCGATCGCACGGGCCACCAGCTCGAGGTCACCGGCCACAAGGTGAAGAAGGCCACCAAGAAGTACGGCAAGAAGGCCGAGAAGTACGGGCAGAAGGTCGGCATCCTGCCCCCGAAGAAGACGGGCCCGGGCCGCTACATCGTTCTCGGTGTCGGCCTCGTCGCCCTCGCCGGGCTCGGCTACGCCGTCTGGCAGACCCTCCGCGCCGATGACGAGCTGTGGATCACCGAGCCGGATGCCCCGGCCGCCGATCCGGACGGCCTGCTCTAGCCGCACACCGCTTCACGAGGCGCCGCCACCCCCTGCGGGTGGCGGCGCTTCTGCGTTGCCGCCGCCTGTCGCATCCGCGTCAGTGTGCGCGCCCGTGCTCCGGTGTGTCGCGATAGACACTACTGCGCACTGCGTAGTACTGTGGCGTGCACCAGCGAAGGGAACGCGATGGATACGACCCAACTCCTCAAGGGGGTGCTCGACGTGGCGGTGCTCGCCGTCATCCACGACGACGACGGCTACGGCTACGACGTCGTGCGCCGACTGCGCGCGGCCGGCCTTGACGAGGTGGGCGATGCATCCGTCTATGGCACGCTGCGTCGCCTGTACGCCGGCGGCGCCCTCTCCACCTATGTCGTGCCCTCCGACGGCGGGCCGCACCGCAAGTACTACGCGATCACACCGGAGGGGCGCACCATGCTGACCGAGCAGCGCACCGACTGGGGTCGCTTCTCGACAACACTCACACGACTACTGGAGCAGCCCGGCAGCACAGCCGGGGGCACCCCTTCCACTTCCGGCATCCGCACGATCGGGGACAGGTCATGACCGCAACAGCATCCGCCAGCACCGCCATCCGGGAGTTCGCCGCCGCCGTACGGGCCGCGCTCGACGACCTGCCCGCCGACGACCTCGACGAGCTCACCGAAGGGCTCGAGGCAGATCTCCTCGAACAGGCGACGGATGCGGGAGCCGACTTCACGCTCGGCGATCCGCAGGCCTACGCCGAAGAGCTGCGCGCCGCCGCCGGGCTGCCCCAGCGAGATGACCGGCGCACGAAGCGGGGAGAGCAGTTCTACGCCTGGCTGGGCGAGATCCCCTCCACGGCCGCCGGACGCATCCGGTCCACTCGCTTCGGTTCCGCAGCGCTCGACTTCGCCGTCTCCCTGCGCCCGTTCTGGTGGGTGCTGCGCGGGTGGGTGGTGTTCCAGATCCTGGCTCGGATGTTCACTTCGTGGGAATTCCACTTCGCCCTCCCACCCACAGCGTCTGGATGGCTGCTGCTCACATCGTGCCTGGTGGTGAGCATCCAATGGGGCCGTGGACGATGGCTCTTCTGGAAATGGCTGCACGGGGTCAAGATTCTCGTGAGCATCATCGCCGTAATCACGTTGCCGTTCATGGGCGCTGCGGCGGTGGGCACACAATCGTCGATCGCACACGCCAGGGAGGACTATGCAATGGGCGCCGAGCCCAGCTCGGGCCTGCGGATGAATGGAAGCGATGTGACGAACATCTTCGCCTACGACGCCGATGGTACGCCGCTGCGCGAGGTGCAGCTCTTCGACCAGACGGGAAATCCCCTCATGGCCTCCTATGACCCCGGGATGTCCTGGCTATGGGCCGGAATCGACAATTCAGGATACGAGTTCGGCTATGTCCCCAATGAGAGGGCGGGCCGCAGCGGCTGGAATGTGTTTCCACTGGACACCGTCGATGCCCGCGGCCTCAGCTATGACCGCGACGGCCGCGAGGTCATCGACCGCTCCCGGGTGACAGACGCCCCTCTTCCATTCGAAAAAGCGCGCCCGCTCTCAGCGCTCCCCGAGCCCGACGATGCAACGGAGGGCCCGTCCGAGAGTCCGGCCCCCGGCGACGAGACGCCCGCCGCCCCCGAATCGACAGAACCGGATGCCGTGCCGGACGGTTCGCAGCAGTTGGCTCCGGCACCGGTGGGGTGACCGGCGATGACCTCCCCTGGACGCCGCCGTACAGGCTCCCCCATCGATCCGGCCGCGCTGGAGCTACCGCCGACCTTCACGGTCGAGGTGCCGCTGACGCTCGGGAACGGCGCATCGGCATCCGGTTAAAGCTTCGAAACTTGTCATTCGATGAGGTGGGTCTTTCTCGAATCACAGCCGTGTAGTTATCCACAGGTGATTGCACATGTGGAAAGACGCTCGCCGCGAGATTTCGCCCGAGAAGACCGCGTCGAGTACGCCAATCGGCGGCTCGGGGCGCTCTGGAGCAACCGAAAGGCGTACTCGAGCGGCATGCTCCAGCGACGGCGCGGCGCAAGCATCGGCGCGCGCCAGCATCCAGACGGGCCGACACCGGATGGGAGCGGGCGTGCCCAGCCGCAACCACAGGGAGAAGAGAAAAAGTGTGGAGCCTAGGAGATTCGAACTCCTGACATCCTGCTTGCAAAGCAGGCGCTCTACCAACTGAGCTAAGGCCCCGGAGGGGGTGCGAGATTCGAGAAGAATCGTGCGTGGGGATACCAGGACTTGAACCTGGGACCTCTTCGTTATCAGCGAAGCGCTCTAACCGCCTGAGCTATATCCCCGTTTATGGGCAGATACGAGAGTATCGTACGCTGACCCTTTTCTTTAAATCGGGTCAGTTGTTGGTGAACCCGACGAGCAGCCCGCCCGTGATCTTCACCGTGAAGTTGTACAGCAGCGCCGCGACGGCGCCGAGCGCGGTGCCGACGATGGTGTTCAGCAGGGCCACGATGACGGAGAAGCCGACCACCTGGATGAGCGACAGGCTGTTCATGAGACTGAACGAGTCCCCGCCCGTGACGTCCGCGATCATCGAGTCGAGGTCGCTGAAGATGCCGAGGGTGCTGAGCAGCAGCCAGCTGAGGAACGTCAGCACGATCAGCACGATGCCGAGCGTCACCGCGATGAGGAACGACAGCTTGATGGCCGACCAGAAGTCGATGTACACCAACCGCAGGCGAACCTGCTTCGACGATACGGCTTTCTGCGACTTGCGCTGAAGTTTCTCGGCGACGCTACTCATCTACGACCTCGTCCTTCGTGATTTCGGTGGCATCCGTGTCGGCTGCATCCGTATCAACAATGCTTGTCTCATCCGTGCCTGCAGTGTCGCCGACAGAATCCTGTTCGTCATTCTGCCCGTCGTTGCTGGACACATCCTGACCCAGGTTTCGCTCACTGTTGCGAGCGACCGCGATGATCCTGTCGTTCTCGCCGAACCGCGCGAAGACGACGCCCATCGTGTCACGACCCTTGGCCGGGACCTCGGCGACAGACGAGCGTACCACCTTGCCCCCGGCAAGAACCACAAGAACCTCGTCATCCTCGGCCACGATGAGGGCGCCGGCGAGATCGCCGCGGGCCTCCTGCAGCTTCGCGACCTTGATGCCGAGGCCGCCGCGATTCTGCACGCGGTACTGGTCGACGGAGGTCCTCTTGGCGAAGCCGCCCTCCGTCACGACGAAGACGAAACCGGCATCCGTGACGACGGATGCGTCGAGCAGGTGGTCGCCGTCTCTGAAGTGCATTCCGATGACGCCGGACGTCGCGCGGCCCATCGGGCGCAGCGCCTCGTCGCTGGCGGTGAAGCGGATCGACATGCCCTGGTGTGAGACCAGCAGCAGGTCGGAGTCGTCCTCCACGAGCATCGCCGACACCAGTTCGTCCTCATCGCGCAGGTTGATGGCGATGATGCCGCCCGAACGATTCGTGTCGTACTCGGTGAGGGCCGTCTTCTTGATCAGCCCGCCGCGGGTCGCGAGTGCCAGGTACTTCGCCGCCGAATAGTCCCGGATGTCCAGGATCTGGGCGATCTCCTCATCCGCCTGGAGCGCAAGCAGGTTGGCGACGTGCTGGCCCTTCGCATCGCGGCCGGCCTCCTGCAGCTCATACGCCTTCGCGCGGTAGACGCGGCCCTTGTTGGTGAAGAACAGCAGCCAGTGGTGGGTCGTCGTGACGAAGAAGTGCTCGACCACGTCGTCCGCGCGCAGCTGGGCGCCCTTGACTCCCTTGCCGCCGCGGTGCTGGCTGCGGTAGTTGTCGCTGCGCGTGCGCTTGACGTACCCGCCGCGCGTGACGGTGACCACCATCTCCTCTTCGGGGATGAGGTCCTCCATGTTCATGTCGCCGTCGAAGCCGAACATGATCTCGGTGCGGCGGTCGTCGCCGAACTTCTCGATCAGCTCGGTGAGCTCCTCGCTGACAATGTCGCGCTGACGCTGCGGGCTGGCGAGGATCGCGTTGAAGTCGATGATGAGCGCTTCGATCTTGTCGTGCTCGTCGATGATCTTCTGGCGTTCGAGGGCGGCGAGCCGGCGCAGCTGCATGTCGAGGATCGCGCTGGCCTGCAGCTCGTCGATGTCGAGCAGCGCCATGAGGCCTTCGCGCGCCTCGTCGACGGTGGGCGAGCGCCGGATGAGGGCGATCACCTCGTCGAGCGCGTCGAGCGCCTTCAGATAGCCGCGCAGGATGTGCGCACGCTCCTCCGCCTTGCGCAGGCGGAACCTGGTACGCCGCACGATGACGTCGATCTGGTGGGCTGCCCACTCGGTGATGAAGCCGTCGAGCGAGAGGGTGCGCGGGATGCCGTCGACGATCGCGAGCATGTTCGCGCCGAAGTTCTCCTGCAGCTGGGTGTGCTTGAAGAGGTTGTTGAGCACGACCTTCGCGACGGCGTCGCGCTTGAGCACGATGACGAGACGCTGGCCGGTACGCCCTGAGGTCTCGTCGCGGATGTCCGCGATACCGGTGATCTTGCCGTCCTTGACGAGGTCGGCGATCTTCAGTGCGAGGTTGTCGGGGTTGACCTGGTACGGCAGCTCCGTGACGACGAGGCAGGTGCGACCCTGCAACTCCTCGACGTTGACCACGGCGCGCATCGTGATCGATCCGCGGCCCGTGCGGTACGCATCCTGAATTCCCTTGGTGCCCAGGATCTGCGCGCCGGTCGGGAAGTCGGGGCCCTTGACGCGCTGCATCAGGGCCTCGAGCAGTTCCTCCTGGCTCGCCTCGGGGTTCGCCAGGTGCCACAGGGCGGCCTGGCCGACCTCGCGCAGATTGTGCGGCGGGATGTTGGTGGCCATTCCGACGGCGATGCCGACGGAACCGTTGACCAGAAGGTTCGGGAACCGGCTCGGGAGCACGGTCGGCTCCTGCGTGCGCCCGTCGTAGTTGTCCTGGAAGTCAACGGTGCCCTCTTCGATGTCGCGCACCATCTCGAGCGCGAGGGGGGCCATCTTCGTCTCGGTGTACCGGTGGGCGGCCGCGCCGTCGTTGCCGGGCGAACCGAAGTTGCCCTGCCCGAGCGCGAGCGGGTAGCGCAGGCTCCACGGCTGCACGAGACGCACGAGCGCGTCGTACACGGAGGAGTCACCGTGCGGGTGGAACTGGCCCATGACGTCGCCGATGACGCGGGTGCACTTGGAGAAGCCCTTGTCGGGGCGGTAGCCGCCGTCGTACATGGCGTAGATTACGCGGCGGTGCACGGGCTTGAGGCCGTCACGCACCTCCGGCAGCGCCCGACCGACGATGACGCTCATCGCGTAGTCGAGGTAGGAGCGCTGCATCTCCAGCTGCAGGTCGACCTGCGTCACCTTGTCGTGCGCGGTGTCGATCTCTTTGCCCGGGATGTGATCGTCGGTGGGGTTCTCGGTGTTGTCGTTGTCAGCCATGAATTCTCTGTTCTTCGAAGCGGTGATGGGATTCTGAGGTGGCCCCGGGGGGCCTGCTCACCCCGCTAGATGTCGAGGAAACGCACGTCCTTGGCGTTCCGCTGGATGAAGTTACGGCGCGACTCGACGTCTTCTCCCATGAGGGTGGAGAAGATCTCGTCGGCGGCGGCCGCATCGTCGAGGGTCACCTGCAGCAGCGTGCGGGTCTCCGGATCCATGGTGGTCTCCCACAGCTCCTTGTAGTCCATCTCACCCAGACCCTTGTAGCGCTGGATGCCGTTCTCCTTCGGGATGCGCTTGCCGGCGGCGAGGCCGGCCTCGACGAATGCGTCACGCTCCCGATCGGAGTACACGTATTCGTGCGGCGAGTTCGACCACTTGAGTCGGTACAGCGGCGGCTGGGCCAGGTAGACGTAACCGAGGTCGATGAGCGGACGCATGTAGCGGAACACCAGCGTCAGCAGCAGCGTCGTGATGTGCTGGCCATCGACGTCGGCATCGGCCATGAGCACGATCTTGTGGTACCTGACCTTCTCCGGGTCGAAGTCCTCACCGATTCCGGCGCCGAACGCCGTGATCATCGCCTGCACCTCGGCATTGCCCAGGGCACGGTCGAGACGCGCCTTCTCCACGTTGAGGATTTTGCCCCGAAGCGGCAGGATCGCCTGGGTGTCGGGGTTGCGCCCCTGCACGGCAGAACCACCAGCCGAGTCACCCTCCACGATGAAGATCTCCGACACGCTCGGGTCCTTGCTCGCGCAGTCCCTCAGCTTGCCGGGCATGCCGCCCGACTCCAGCAGGCCCTTGCGGCGGGTCTGCTCGCGGGCCTTGCGCGCGGCCATCCTGGCGGCGGATGCCTGCAGGGCCTTGCGGATGACATCCTTCGCCTGCACCGGGTTGCGCCCGAACCAGTCGGTGAGCGCCTCGCCGGCAACCTTCTGAACGAAGGACTTCGCCTCGGTGTTGCCGAGCTTCGTCTTGGTCTGGCCCTCGAACTGCGGTTCGCCGAGCTTCACGGAGATGACCGCGGTGAGACCCTCGCGCACGTCGTCGCCGGTGAGGTTCTCGTCCTTCTCCTTGAGGATGCCCTTCTCACGCGCATAACGGTTGACCGTGGTGGTCAGCGCCGCGCGGAAGCCCTCCTCGTGCGTGCCACCCTCGTGTGTGTTGATGGTGTTCGCGTAGGTGTGCACGCTCTCGCTGTACGAGGTGGTCCACTGCATCGCGACCTCGAGGGCGATCCTGCGCTCCGTGTCCTCCGACTCGATCGAGATGATGTCCGGATGCACGACCTCGGCCTTCTTGGCCGAGTTCAGATATTCGACGTAGTCGACGAGACCGCGCTGGTACAGGAACACGTCGCCGCGGCCATCGCTGCCGTCCTCCTGTTCGCGCTCGTCCGTGAGGGAGATCGTGAGGCCCTTGTTGAGGAAGGCCATCTGCTGGAAGCGGGTGCGGAGGGTCTCGTAGTCGAAGACGACGGTCTCGAAGATCTCGTCATTCGGCCAGAAGGTGATCGTCGTTCCTGTGTCGTCGGATGCCTCGCCCTTCTCGAGCGGAGCCTGCGGCACACCGTTCTGGAACTGCTGGCGGTAGACGTTGCCCTGCCGGCGGACCTCGACGTCGAGTTCCTTGGAGAGCGCGTTGACCACCGAGCTGCCGACGCCGTGGAGCCCGCCGGAGACGGCGTATCCGCCGCCACCGAACTTTCCGCCGGCGTGAAGGATGGTGAGAACGACCTCGACGGTCGACTTCTTCTCGACCGGGTGGATGTCGACCGGGATGCCTCGCCCGTTGTCGACCACGCGCACCCCACCGTTGCGGAGGATCGTGATGAGGATGGTGTCGCAGTAGCCGGCGAGGGCCTCATCGACCGAGTTGTCTACGATCTCGTAGACCAGGTGGTGAAGACCGCGCGGACCGGTCGAGCCGATGTACATGCCGGGACGCTTGCGCACAGCCTCGAGACCCTCGAGCACCTGGATCTGGCCGGCGCCGTAGCTCTCGTTGTTGTGCTTCTGCTCATCGGCGGTCTGCGGCTTGCGAGGAGAAGCCGCAGGAGCTGCGGGAGCGGGGGAAATGTCGTTCTCAGATGAATTCTCGGGCGAAGGGGATGACATCTGAAATTGAACTCCTGACGGATAGAACGACGAGATCCTCTCGGCCTGATCTCCTCTTCGGGAGCTGCCGTGACGACTTCTCCATTCTACCAAGCTTCGCCTGCGAAAAAGGCATTTTCCGTCGACTGAGGGCCTAATTTCGCGTCGGCTAGCTGTTTTGGGTCGTCAACCGTAAGTATCGCGAGGGCCGCGCCCTGGAATCGATCTGGGGCCCCGTTTCCAGGAAGGGGCGTTCGGTCCGCTGAAGCGAACCGAGTCGATGCCCGCATCCGGGAACTCCCGCGCGATGTGCGTCATGATCTGCACCCTCATCAGGCGCAGCTGCGTGGCCCATGCCGTCGAATCGCAGCGCACCGTCAGCACACCCTCCTCGATGCCGATCGGCGAGGAATGCTCCGCGGTCTCCTCCCCCACGATCCGGTCCCACGAGGCGATCACCTCCGACCGCGCGATCGGAGAATTCCAGCCCAGCCGGCTGGTGAGCGCATCCATGACGTCGCCGATGCCGTGCGGATCCCTGCCGGAGCCGAAGGGCGTGCTCGCGCCGGGCTCCTTCTTCGAGCGTTTGCGTGCATCCCGGGAGCGCGACGACCCATCACCGAAGACGCGCCTGAAGCGCAGATACACCTCGACATGCTCCTGGGCATCCGCAACTGGCTTCTGATCCGCCGGCTCAGCCATCCGACTCACCATGTGTGGAGCCATCCACGATCGTGCCGCCCGAGATGTGCACCGTGTGGGCGCGCAACTGCTCGGGAACATCATCGTGAACGGCAGCGGTGATGAGTACCTGTTCGACATCATGAACCGCGGATGCCAGTCTTCCGCGCCGCTTCTCATCCAGTTCGGCGAACACATCATCGAGGATCAGCACCGGGTCACCCGTCGAGGATTCCCGCCGCAGAAGCTGGGCCGACGCGAGCTTGAGGGCCAGCGCGAAGGACCAGGACTCACCATGACTCGCATAGCCGCGCGCCGGAAGCCGGTTCAACTCAAGCACGAGATCGTCGCGATGCGGCCCGACGAGCGTGACCGCTCGATCCAATTCGCTGCGGCGGAGCCGCTCGAGTGAATTTCTGAACGCGACCGCAGTATCCGCGGCACTGATCGCGCCACTGCGCGCATCCGACGGGGTCTCGTCGTCATCCTCGCCGCCGGATGACAGGATGCTCAGGGCATTGGAGAGCGTCGCATGATGGTCTTCACCGGCGATCGTCTCGTAGGCCGCGGCCACCTCGGGCAACAGGCGGGCGACAAGACCCGTTCGGGCTTCGATCAGCTGGGACCCGAGATCGACCAGGCGCTCATCCCACACCTCGAGTGTGCTGAGCTGAGAACCCTTGACCCCGGATGCTCGAGCCGACTTGAGAAGCGTGTTGCGCTGTCGCAGAACCCTGTCGTAATCGGCGATGACCCCGGCCATCCGCGGGGAGAGCTGCACCAGCAGCTCGTCGAGAAAGCGGCGCCGACCCGAGGGCTCCCCGCGCACGAGCGCCAGATCCTCCGGAGCGAACAACACGCTCGAGAAATAGCGCGGAAGCTCACGGGGCTTGATGGCGGACCTGTTGACCTGCGCCTTGTTCGCGGCACCCCGATTGATCTGGACCTCGACGAGCAGCTGGCGTTCACCGTGCTGCAGTCGGGCCCGAACGATCGCAGCCTGCTGACCCTGCCTGATCATGGCCTGATCACTCGACACCCGATGCGATCCGAGCGTGCTCAGAAAGCCGAGCGACTCGACCAGATTCGTCTTGCCCTGGCCGTTGCTGCCCACGAAAAGGTTCGGGCCCGTTTCAAGCGGGACCTCTGCGCGCGAGTAGTTCCTGAAATCGGTGAGACTGAGGTGCGAGACGAACAACGCTAGCGAAGCAACAGGTTCGGCTGAAGCAGGTACTTGTAGCTGTCGGCGGCCGGCTGGTCCTTCGACGTCTGACTGGTGATGAGCACAGGGCCCGGCTTGTTGGGGTTCTCGGTGCGCGTGAAGCTGATGCGCACGAACTCCGAGTGAACCGCGCTCAGACCATCGAGCAGGAACTGCGGCTTCAACGAGACGACCATGTCGCCACCGTTGAGATGCGCGTCGATGGCCTCGGATGCCTGGGCCTGCTCACTGCCGATCGCCTCGAGGGTGAGGCCATCCGTCGTGAAGGTGAAGCGCAGCGCGGCCTCCCGCTCGAGAACGAGCGAGACACGACGCACGGCCTCGATGAGCTCGCCCGTGTTGAGAACCGCGTAGTTCTCGACATCCTCGGGGAAGAGCCTCTTGACCGGCGGGAAGTTTCCCTTGATCAGCAGCGATGTGACGGTCTTCTGATCGGCCCGGAACGCGATGATCTCGCGCTCGTCCTTGTTCGTGATGGCAACCGAGATGGTGCCGCTGTGCCCGAAGGTCTTGCCGATCTCCTGCAGGGTGCGCGCAGGTACCAGCGCGGTGATCGGCTCAGAGATGACCGTGTCGCCGGCGTCCCACTCGATCTCGCGCACCGCGACGCGGTAGCGGTCGGTCGCGATGAGACTGAGGCTCGTCTGCGTCACCTCGAGCTGCACACCCGTGATGACAGGCGTGACATCGTCGCGGGATGCGGCGACCGCGACCTGCGAGACGGCATCCGAGAAGGCATCCGCCGGCAGAAGACCGGACTGCTCCTCGACCTCGGGCAGGGTCGGGTACTCCTCGACGGGCATGCTCAGGAGGGTGAAGTGGGCGGGACCACAGACGACCGAAATCTTGGAACCGTCTGTGGAGAACTGCACGGGAGCGTTCGGGAGCCTGCTCGCGATGTCAGCCAGGAGCCGACCGGAGACCAGGATGACGCCCGGCTCCTCGACACTCGCCTCGATCGTCGTCTGGGCCGAGACCTCGTAATCGAACGATGACAGCCGGAGTCCGGCATCCGTCGTCTCGATGAGGATGCCGCTGAGGATCGGAAGGGTCGTGCGCTGTGGCAGGAGCTTCACGGCAAACGAGACGGCCTCACTGAAAACGTCGCGGTTGACCTGAAACTTCATGGAGGATCCCTTCAGCTACGGAACACATGCGTCCGTGGGGCTTAATACTGGCACAGACCTGAGACAGACGGGCCAGCAGCTGCGGGGAGGACGCAGGCCGAGCCCGTCATCCACAGGGTTATCTCAAGTCCCAATCAATTGTTAAAGAATTTAACATCATTAACCGCTGTGGGAACTGTGGATAACCGAGGCGATGCCAATCAGGAGCGGGAAAGTACAACCGTGTGAGTTGTGGACGGCCTGTGCAGTCGAAGTCACGGACATGTGATTCGTCGACGGCGCCCGACGGCTGTTTCCACAAGCCCGCGAATTCCATCCACATGGCTGCGGCGTGTTATTCACAGTTATCCACAGACTTTCCACAACTGTGGATTGCGGTGTGTCGAGACCGGAATCAGGAGTTGAAACGCTGATTCTGCTTGATGCGACTCGTCAACTCGGTGACCTGGTTGTAGATCGAGCGGCGCTCCTTCATGAGCTCCGTGATCTTCTTGTTCGCATACATGACCGTCGTGTGGTCGCGGTTGCCGAACAACTGGCCGATCTTCGGCAGCGACAGGCTCGTCATCTCACGGCACAGATACATGGCGATCTGCCGGGCCGTCGCGACAGCCTGCGAGCGAGACGAACCGTAGAGGTCATCGACCGTGAGTTTGAAGTATGCAGCGGTGTGATTGATGATCTCCACCGGCGCGATCACATTGTCGTCGTCGAGCGTGATCAGATCCTTGAGTACGGTCTGCACGAGCGCCAGATCGACGGGGGTCTTGTTCAGGCTCGAGAACGCCGTGACCCTGATGAGGGTTCCCTCGAGCTCGCGGATGTTCGACGACACCTTCGACGCCATGTACTCGAGGATGTCGTCGGGCACCTGGAGCCGCTCGCTCTGCGCTTTCTTGCGGAGGATCGCGATGCGGGTCTCAAGATCGGGGGCCTGGACATCCGTGATCAGGCCCCACTCGAAGCGGGAGCGCATCCGATCCTCGAAACCGGTCAGATGCTTGGGCGGCAGATCGCTCGTGATCACCAACTGCTTGTTGTGATCGTGGAGCGTGTTGAAGGTGTGGAAGAACGCCTCCTGCGTGCTGTCCTTGCCCTGCAGGAACTGGATGTCGTCGATGAGCAGGATGTCGATGTCGCGGTAGCGAGACTGGAAGACCGACGACCTGTTGTTGGCGATCGAGTTGATGAAGTCGTTCGTGAACTCCTCCGAGCTCACATAGCGCACCCGGATGCCCGGATAGAGGCTCTCCGCGTAGTGGCCGATCGCGTGCAGAAGATGGGTCTTGCCCAGGCCGGAGTCGCCGTAGATGAAGAGGGGGTTATAGGCCTTGGCCGGGGCCTCGGCAACAGCGACGGCCGCGGCATGCGCGAAGCGGTTGGATCCGCCGATGACGAAGTTGTCGAAGTTGTACTTGGGGTTGAGCCGCGAATCGCTGCGCTTGCTGCTGTCGATGGTCGGCGGCGCCGGCTGCTCTATATAGGGCTGGTCGTCGATGGGGTCCGCGGGCTGTTCGAGATCGCTGTGCGAGATCTCCGGATTCACGACGATGGCGAAGTTGGTGAGCTCACTCTCATCGCCGAGCGAGGAGATCGCGTTGAGGAGGGGGAGGCGGATGCGCTGCTCCAGCATCCCGCGGGTGAGATCGTTCGGAACCTCGAGGTAGAGGGTGCCGGCCATGATGCCCCGGGGCTCCACCAGACTGAGGAATCCCTGCAGCTGAGGGGTGATCCGCTCATCCGATCGCAGGGTTGTCAGGATGTTCTGCCAGAATCCCTGTGTGGGATCGGCTGAATCGGTCATGCGTCGACTCCCCGGTTCGTCGTGATGGGTGGTTATACACAGGGTTATCCACCGCCTGTGCAGTGAGACCACCTTAGTTTGTGTCGGCGGGTCGAGGGCAACCCTGTGCTTTTCATGGGCATAATCATGAGTTTGGGGTGGCACGGTTTGACCGCACGCCTTTAAGAACGTATTTTTAAGCAGTTGACTTCAGCCCACACGGGTTTCTTCGATGTTCCCTGTCTCTTCGCAGTCGTTGTCCTGAACTGCGGATGCACAATGTCGCCCCGTCAACACCAGTCTTTTCTATAGCACCGCGGAGATCCAAGATGAGCAAGAGAACTTTCCAGCCGAACAACCGTCGCCGGGCCAAGGTCCACGGCTTCCGTCTTCGTATGCGCACCCGTGCCGGTCGCGCGATCCTGGCCGCCCGTCGGCGCAAGGGCCGCACCGAGCTCTCGGCGTAGCGCCCTCTCGGTCCGTTTCGGTGCTGGCTCGAGCCAACCGGCTCGTCAGGGCCGCTGACTACCGTGCTGTCGTTCGGCGCGGACGACGCACATCGACGTCTTTGGTGACGGTTTCTATCACTGCTCGCCCGGACTCTTCGGCGCGCCGTTTCGGCTTCATTGTCTCCAAGGCTGTGGGCAATGCAGTGGTGCGCAACAGGGTCAGGCGCCGGCTCAAGGCGATCTGTTCCGAGTATGTGACGATTCCGGATGCTGCGGTGCACGACGATTCCGCCGCCACGTTCGAGGATCCTTCTTCCGGTGATTCCGCTCGCCGCTCCCCCGCAGGTGGTGCCGACATCGTCTTGAGGGCGCACCCGCCGACGGCGACCATCGACTGGGACTCTCTGCGAAGTGACGTCGACGGCCTTCTCAGCAAGGCGCTCGGCGCATCCGTCACTCCCTCGGTTCCACACTCGGCGGATGCGAATGTTTCACGTGAAACAGTGGAGGGGTCATGACAGCCCTCCATGTCTCCCCGCGCGTGACGGATGATCGCGAGCCAGAGCATCCGAACATCCGTAGTTTCGGAACAGGGTTACTTCTTCTCCCCCGCAACGTGTCGATCGCGGTTCTCCAGACATATCGCAAGCTCGTGTCGCCACTCTACGGAGATGTCTGTCGCTACTACCCCTCCTGCTCGAGCTACGCGCTCGGTGCCATTCAGCAGCACGGGGTGTTCAAGGGAATCTGGCTCGGATCTCTGCGGATCCTCCGCTGCAATCCCTGGTCTGCCGGCGGAGTCGACGATGTGCCCGAGAACAAGAGGCACAGCCATCACACCAACCGTTTCGGCTTCGTCACATCCTGTGAGGCCGCGCATTCCGCGCGTGACGCGAACATCTCATCCACACCCGAATCGAAGCACCACAGAAAGGTCTGATCCAACACCATGGATTTCCTAGGAACGATTCTCTGGCCCATCAAATGGGTCATCGAGGCCATCCTCGTCGCTTTTCACTGGTTCTTCACCTCCCTGGGGATGGACGCGGATGCGGGAACGACCTGGGTCCTGTCCATCGTCGGCCTCGTGCTCGTCGTCCGCGCAGCGCTCATCCCGATCTTCGTCAAGCAGATCAAGAGCCAGCGCCGGATGCTCGAGGTCTCCCCCCAGCTGAAGAAGATCCAGGACAAGTACAAGGGCAAGAAGGACCAGTTCTCTCGCGAGGCCATGTCGCGCGAGACGATGGAGCTCTACAAGAAGACCGGAACCAATCCGCTCAGCTCCTGCCTCCCCCTCCTGCTGCAGATGCCGATCTTCTTCGGCCTCTTCTCGGTGCTGCAGAACGCTCAGCACGAAGGAATCGGCGTAGGCCTGCTCACCAAGTCGCTCTCGCATTCCTTCGGTGAGTCCGTCTTCCTTGGTGCGCCGCTCAAGCTGGCCATCAGCACCGCCGAAGGCAACGTCAATGTCATCGTCATCGCCTCGATCATGGTCGTTCTGATGACCGCGTCGCAGTTCATCACGCAGCTGCAGATCATGTCGAAGAACCAGTCGCCCGAGATGCAGGCGAGCCCCATGTTCAAGCAGCAGCGCATCCTGCTCTACATGCTCCCCCTGGTGTTCCTCTTCTCCGGCTTCACCTTCCCCCTCGGCGTCATGTTCTACTGGCTGGTCTCCAACTTCTGGACCATGGCCCAGCAGTTCCTCGTCATCCGCAACATGCCGACCCCTGGCAGCGAAGCCGCCCTGGCACGCGAGGCGCGTATGGCGAAGCGGGCCCAGCGTCGCGGAATCACGATCGTCGAAGACAGCGATTCCCCGGAGATCGAGGCTCCCAAGACGACCCAGCGCCAGCAACCCGTCAACCCCAAGAACCGCAACAAGAAGAAGAAGTAGGCCACAGTGACCGACACGACTGAAGACTCCACGGTGCACGAGACGGCTCCGGCCGTCGATGAGGCAACAACCCTCTCCCAGCTCGAGGAGGAGGGTGAGATCGCCGCCGACTACATCGAGGAACTCCTCGACATCACCGATCTCGACGGGGACATCGACATCGATGCCCGTGACGGTCGCGCCTATGTCTCAGTGAACTCGAACGAGGACAGCGATCTTCGCCTCCTGTCGAAGCCGGAGACGGTGAATGCGCTGCAGGAGCTGACCCGCATCGCGGTGCAGACGAAGGCCGGATCGTTCTCGCGGCTGATCCTTGATGTCGGCGGATCGCGCGAAGCACGTCAGGCCGAGCTGAGCAAGCTCGTCGAGCACGCGATCGAGAAGATCGAGGGAGGGGCCGCCTCTGCTGCACTCCCCCCGATGTCCTCCTACGAGCGCAAGCTCGTGCACGATATCGTCGCGGATCGGGGCTTCACCTCGGAGTCGCATGGCGAGGGTCGTGATCGCCACACGGTGATCACTCGCGCATAGTTTCACGTGAAACATTGCCGATGACATCCGCAGCGCCTCTCCCTGAAAGTCTGGAACCGGAACCATCCGTGG
Source organism: Homoserinimonas aerilata (assembly GCF_006716125.1). Classification (NCBI taxonomy): domain Bacteria; kingdom Bacillati; phylum Actinomycetota; class Actinomycetes; order Micrococcales; family Microbacteriaceae; genus Homoserinimonas; species Homoserinimonas aerilata. The sequence goes on from NZ_VFOM01000002.1 coordinate 23,624, forward strand.
CGACCGCGCTCTTCGGCGACCGCATCGATCTCGCTCGTGCCTTCACGAACGACCTCGCGCGGCGCGGAGAGGAGTTGGGGCTCATCGGCCCACTGGAACTCCCCCGCCTGTGGACGCGGCATGTCGTGAACTCCGCACTGCTTGCGGCGCTGCTGCGGCCGGGCCGGGTGGGTGACATCGGCAGCGGTGCTGGACTGCCCGGGCTTGTTCTGGCGATTGCGCGCCCGGATGTCGATTTTGTTCTCATCGAGCCGATGGAACGGCGGGTGGCCTGGCTGAATGAGCAGAAGAGCCTGCTCTCCCTCGACAATGTCGAGGTTGTTCGTGCCAGAGCGGAAGAGGCACAGCTGAGTCCCTGGCTCGATCAGGCAACGGCCCGCGCCGTCACCGCGCTTTCCAAGCTGATCCCGCTCGTTGCTCCCCTGATGAAGTCGGGCGGTGAATTGGTCTTCCTCAAGGGTGCGAGCGTCGAGGCCGAGCTCGCTGCCGCTACCAAGGTCATCCGCAAGCACCGCCTCACTGACGTCGAGATCGTGATGCTCGGTGAAGACCTCGACACCGAGCCCACGCGAGTCTTTCGGGCTACAGTTGATTGATGGATGTCGCACCCCCGATATCCCGTCGATGACATCCCCGCTGGTTTCGCCCCGACGGTGAAGATTCGGGCTTCCGAGACCAAGAAGCCGCCTGGATGCCGTCGCGAGACCCCCAGACGACCACGACAGACGATCGGTGCCGGCCCAGATGCAGTTTCGCCCCAAGATGTTTCACGTGAAACATCACGACACGACCGAGAACAAGGAAGCCGTGACCGCAGAAGAAGAGCGTGCACCCGAGCAGGATGTGGAGTCACCCGAGCCAGAGGTCACCGAGGCATCCGGTGTTATCGCTGAGGAGACCGAGCAACGCGGGAGCGGCGACGCGACGGACGATACTGCGTCAACCGCGCCTGCTCCGGGAAAGTCAGCACGCTCGGGCAGCCCCCTCGCCGGTTTCAGTGACACTCCCCTCGCCCGCGAGCTCTCGGAGATCACGCGTCGTCGCCGTGCCATCGAGGCGGAGGACCTTCCCGTTCCCTCCAAGACCCGTGTCTTCACCATCGCGAACCAGAAGGGCGGCGTGGGTAAGACGACAACGACCGTCAACCTGGCCGCGGCGCTCGCGAAGAGCGGTGCTCGCGTGCTGGTCATCGACCTGGATCCGCAGGGAAACGCCTCCACAGCCCTCGGAATCGAGCACCGGTCCGAGACGGCGAGCGTGTACGACGTCATGATCAACGATGTGCCGATGGCGGATGTCGTACAGAAGAGCCCGGAAAGCGATCTTCTGTTCTGCATCCCCGCGACCATCCATCTCGCCGGCGCCGAAATCGAGCTGGTCTCGATGGTTGCGCGGGAACAGCGCCTGCGCTCGGCACTCGACGCCTTCTTGGCTGAGCGCGATGAGCCCTTCCATTACGTCTTCATCGACTGCCCGCCGTCGCTGGGCCTGTTGACGATCAACGCCTTCGTCGCAGCCCGTGAGGTGCTCATCCCCATCCAGTGCGAGTATTACGCACTCGAAGGTCTCAGCCAGCTCCTCAACAACATCAAGCTCATCGAGCGCCACCTCAATCCGGAGCTCAACGTCTCGACGATTCTGCTCACGATGTACGACTCCCGCACCAATCTGGCCAACCAGGTGGCCGAGGATGTTCGTCAGCATTTCCCGGATCAGGTCCTCGACACGCTCATTCCGCGCTCGGTGCGCATCTCCGAAGCTCCGAGTTTCGGGCTCAGCGTGATCGGCTACGACGCGAACTCTCCGGGCTCCCTGTCATACCTCGAGGCGGCCGCGGAGATCGCTCGCCGCGGTGCACCGATAGCACAGCAGTAGTATAAAACCCCTGATCAGAAGCACTATCGAAAGAGAATCAATGGCAACGAAGCGCACCGGGCTGGGCCGTGGAATCGGCGCACTCATCCCCACGGATGAGGGCTCACCCGAGCGTCCCGTGGACGTGTTCTTCCCGACTGGAGCGCGCGTCGCGAGAGATGACGCCGACGAGCAGTCGCTCGCCGCCGTGCCCGGCGCCCGGCTCGCCAATCTCTCCCCCGCGGACATCGTGCCGAATGCCGCCCAGCCGCGAAGCGTGTTCGTGCAGGAGGATCTCGACGAGCTCATCCACTCGATCCGCGAGATCGGCGTGCTGCAGCCCATCGTCGTGCGGCCCATCCCGGATGCCGTCGATGGGCAGCCGAAATACGAGCTCGTCATGGGCGAGCGGCGGCTGCGCGCCAGCAAGCACCTCGGGCTTGCCACGATCCCCGCCGTCATCAAGAACACGGCCGATGACGCCATGCTTCGGGATGCCCTCCTCGAGAACCTGCACAGGGCCAACCTCAATCCGCTTGAAGAGGCATCCGCCTACCAGCAGCTCCTGGCCGACTTCGGCATCACCCAGGACCAGCTGGCAGAGCGTATCGGTCGCTCTCGCCCGCAGATCACCAACACCCTTCGCCTCCTTCGCCTGCCGTCGGCCGTGCAGAGTCGCGTCGCGGCAGGTGTTCTCAGCGCGGGGCATGCGCGGGCCATCCTGTCGGCCGGCGACACCGCGACCATGGAGAAGCTCGCCGACAAGATTGTGAACGAGGACCTCTCAGTGCGGGCGGCCGAGGCCGCTGCCGGCCTCGTCTCGACCAAACCGGCCCGAGCGACGAAGCCGAGCAAGGGCCGCAGGCAGGGTCAGCTCGACGAGATCGCCGAACGCCTGGGCGACCGCCTGAACACCCGCGTGAAGGTGAGCCTGGGCTCCAGCAAGGGAACCATCGTCATCGATTTCGCGACGGTGGGCGACCTCAACCGCATCCTCGGCGAGCTGGGCGAGCCCGGGTTCAGCTGAGCCCGGCGGCGACGCCCGACAGCATTAGTGCCCTCTGATCAGGGGTTTTTGCAAAGTCGCTGAAGTGAGCCGTGCGCTCGGCCGTGCCGGAGCATCCGGCCGACCGTCTCAGCGAGCGATGCTGTCGCGCACGGCCGCCTGGCAGAGTGCGAGATAGGCCCAGCCGACATCGTGCCCGGCGACCTCGAGTGCCCGCGGGAACAGTGAGGTCTCGGTGAGGCCCGGCATGACGCTCGCTTCGAGGAAGAACGGCGTTCCCGTTGCGTCGATCATGATGTCGACCCGCGAGATGTGGCGCAGCCCGAGGGTCGTGTGCGCCATGATGGCGAGATCCGCGGAGCGGGCGGCGACCTCATCCGAGATGCGGGCGGGAGTGTAGAAGCGCGTCTCCCCCGCGTTGTAGCGGGCCTCGAAGCTGTACACGCCCGACAACGGCTCGATCTCAACCGGAGGAACCGCGACAGGGCCATCGCCCGTGTCGATGATGCAGACCGAGATCTCGGTGCCAACGATCTTCTGCTCGACGAGGGCCACATCGCCGTAACGGTACGCGTGAACCATGGCGCTGGCGAGATTTGCGGGGTCGTCGACGATCGTGACCCCCTGTGCGGAGCCGCCCTGGGCCGGTTTCACGACGACAGGGCCGCTCAGCTCGGCGGCGATGCGCTCCAGGACGTTCACAGCGCCCAGATCGCGGAAGGTGTCGCGGGAGAGCGCGATGGAGCGGGGCGTGGAGCCGCCAGCGCGCTTGACGAGCACCTTGGCGGTCGGCTTGTCCCAGGCGAGCCGGGATGAACCGGCACGGGAGCCGACGAACGGCACGCCGACGAAGTCGAGGAGGCCCCGCAGTGAGCCGTCTTCGCCGCCGGCGCCGTGCAGTGCCGGCCAGACGACATCCGGTTTCGTCGACTCGATGTAGGAGAACAGTGAGGCGTCGGGGTCGCGCAGATCGACCTTGACGCCCTGCGACGACAGGCTGTCGGCGATGCGGCGGCCGGAGCGCAGCGAGATGTCGCGCTCATGCGAGATGCCGCCGGCGAGGATCAGCACGGATTGGGGAGTGAACTCGTCCATGGTTGCGGAACTTCTTTCCTGCGGGTCTTCCTGCGGCGGTCGGGGATGCTGCAGAGGCGTGCAGCGCTAGTTGATGTTCGGCGGCGGGCTGGTGACGTGCGCGTTCGGGCGCACGACCTCCATCTGCCCTGTGCTCGAGAAGGTGTCGAGCAGCTCCAGCTCCTCGTTGATGACGGAGGTGAGGCGTCGGATGCCGGTGCGGATGGTCTCCTCGTTGGGGTAACAGAAGGAGAGGCGTATCTTCTGGCGACCCCCGCCATCCGAATAGAACGCGGTGCCGGGAGTGTAGGCGACGAGTTCCTTGACGGCTCTCGGCAGCATCTCCTTGGAATCGAGCGGACTCGGCAGCGTGAGCCAGACGTAGAAGCCGCCGTTGGGCACGGTCCAGCTCATCTCAGGCAGGTGCTCGGAGAGAGCGGAGAGCATGGCGTCGCGGCGGCCGCGGTACACGCCACGGAAGGTGTCGATCTGGCCCTTCCAGTCGGCGGATGCCAGATACTCACTGATCGCGAACTGGCTGAATGCGCTGGGGCACAACGTGGCCGATTCGTTCGCGAGGATGAGCTTCTCACGGATGGCGTGCGGCGCGAGGGCCCAGCCGACACGGAACCCGGGGGCGAGCGTCTTGGAGAAGGTGCCGAGGTAGATGACCCCGTCCTCCTCGATCGAGCGCAGCGCGTTCGGCGGTGGGGAATCGAAGTAGAGCAGCCCGTAGGGGTTGTCCTCGAGCACCAGGATGTCGTTGGCGCGGCAGATCTCGAGGATCTCGAGCCGGCGCTCCCAGCTGAGGGTCACACCGGCCGGGTTGTGGAAGGTGGGGATCGTGTACAGGAACTTGATCGTCTTGCCGTCGGCCTTGAGGCGGGTGATCGCGTCGCGCAGGGCCTGCGGGATGAGCCCGTCGTCGTCCATGAGAACATGGGCGATCTCGGCCTGGTACGAGCGGAAGACGCCGATCGCGCCGACATAACTGGGTGCCTCGGCGAGGATGACATCGCCCGGGTTGATGAACAGTTTGGTGACCAGGTCGAGCGCCTGCTGTGAGCCCGTCGTGATGACGACGTCGTCGACGCTGCCCCGGATGCCCTCCAGGGCCATGATCTCGAGGGCGCGCTCGCGAAGTTCGGGGGTTCCCTGGCCGGAGCCGTACTGCAGCGCCTGCGGGCCGTGGTCGCGCATGACCCGGTCGAGGGCGCCCGTGACGAGCTCGCTCGGCAACGCCGAGACGTAGGGCATCCCACCGGCGAGGGAGACGACCTCGGGCCGGGAGGCCACGGCGAACAGGGCACGAACCTCGGATGCGCTCAGGCCGGCGGTGCGGTCGGCATAGTGGTCGTACCAGGGGTCGAATCGCGTGCTCGACCCCCCCGATGTCGGTTCGTGGGTTGTCATTGGTCATCCCAGGTGCCCTGAGGCGCTCGAAGAGTGGTGAAGAGATCAGAATACGCGACGAAGGCCCGCACTTGTCTCAGTACGGGCCTTCGTGGGGTCGCGGCGCGGGGCCGCGGATGCTCTTAGGCCAGGAATTCGGCCAGGTCTGCCTCGAGTGCGGGCTTCGGCTTGGCACCGATGACGGTCTTGACGACCTCTCCCCCGCGGTACACCTTCATCGCCGGGATCGACGTGATCTGGTACTTCATCGCGGTCTGCGGGTTGTCATCCACGTTCAGCTTGACGATCTCGATCTTGTCGGCGTGCTCTGCGGCGATCTGGTCGAGGATCGGCGAGACCATGCGACAGGGGCCGCACCATTCGGCCCAGAAGTCGACCATGATCGTCTTCTCGGATTTCAGGACCTCGGCCTCGAAGTTGGCATCGGTGACGTCGCGTGTTGTTGACATGTGCTCTCTCTTTCGTGGGCTTTCGTGGATCGGGGGTTCGTGCGGCCTAGGCGGGAACGACTTCTTCTGCGGGAGCTGCCGCCTGCTCCCGCAGGGCGGCGGGCAGCGAGGAGAGGAAGTGCTCTGCGTCGAGTGCCGCGACGGTGCCGGAGCCTGCCGCCGTGACCGCCTGCCGGTACGTGGGGTCGATGACGTCGCCCGCTGCGAACACGCCCGCGAGGGAGGTGCGCGAGCTGCGGCCCTCGACGGCGATCGTGCCGGCGGAGGTGAGATCGAGCTGGCCGTGCACGAGGTGCGTGCGGGGGTCGGCACCGATGGCGACGAACAGGCCGCTCACGTCGAGCACGCTTTCGGAACCGTCGATCGTGTCGACGAGTGAGAGGCCCGTGACCTGCTCCGCCCCGTAGACCTCCTTGACGGTCTTGTTGAACAGGAACTCGATCTTGGGGTCGGCCTTGGCGCGATCCTGCATCGCCTTGGAGGCGCGCAGCTCCTCGCTGCGGTGGATCAGGTACACCTTCTCGGCGAACTTGGTGAGGAACGTGGCCTCCTCCATGGCCGAGTCTCCGCCGCCGACGACGGCGATCGTCTTGCCGCGGAAGAAGAAGCCGTCGCAGGTGGCACACCACGAGATTCCGTAGCCGCTGAGCCGCTCCTCGCCCTCGACGCCCAGCTTGCGGTACGCGGAGCCGGTGGCGAAGATCACCGAGAGCGCCTCGTGCACGTCACCGTTGCCGACTGTGACCGTCTTGACGTCACCCTCGAGTTCAAGCTTCACCACATCATCCGCCACCATCTCGGTGCCGAAGCGCTCAGCCTGCTGGCGGAACTTCTCCATGAGATCGGGGCCCATGACGCCCTCCGGGAATCCGGGGTAGTTCTCGACATCGGTCGTGTTCATCAGCTCGCCGCCGGCCTCAACGGAGCTCATGATCAGGAGGGGGTTGAGGCCTCCCCGGGCAGCGTAGATCGCCGCCGTGTAGCCGGCGGGGCCTGAGCCGATGATGATGAGCTGGCGCACAGTGACTCTCTTTCGAAAAGGGGTGACGGTCAAGGCTGTCGAGCGATACAACCCATACTATTCGCCGACTATTCCGCGGCGCCCGGGCGGATGCGACGCAGCACGACGGCGAGCAGCGCCCGCAGTTCCGCGTTGCGCATGAGGGTGAGCAGGCCTGCGTACGCGGCGCCCATGACGCATCCGATGACCACCATGGAGACGAGTGCACCCGGCATGCTGCCGACCGCGAAACCGCCGTCGTGCAGGCCGCCGAGCAGGGCGAGCAGGCCGGCACCGATGCAGGCGCTGATGATCGCCGCCACCACGAACTGCACGTGGCTTCGCAGTATGGCGCGCCCGCCGAGGGGGCCGATCTTGCGCCTCAGCAGCAGGAAGGTGAGAACCGTCTGGCACGTGATCGCAACAGAGGTCACAAGGGCGATTCCGACGGCGATCAGATCCACGGGGAGGGTCGTACAGATCAGGAAGCCGAGCACGAACAGCGCCGACTTCACCAGCTCGATGAAGAAGACCGTGCGGGTGTCCTCCAACGAATAGAAGGCCCGCTGCATGACGAAGACCGCGCTGAACGGAATCAGCCCCACCAGATAGGCGATGATCACGGCCGCCATCGCCTGCACATGGCCGAAGTCACTCTCGAAGACGCGGGCGAAGGGCAGCGCCAGCACGATCAGACCCGCAGAGGCGAAGGTGATGATGAGGCCTATGGTGCGGATGGCCGAGGAGAGATCGCTGCGCACGGCCGGGATGTCGCCGCGGCTGGCATGCGTGCTCATGCGCGTGTAGAACGCGGTCGCGATCGAGACCGCCACGACCGAGTGGGGGAGGATGAAGATCAGCCACGCATTCTGGCTGGTCGCGATCGATGCTCCCTCGTCGGTGGCCAGCGAGGTGACCTGGCTCTGCACGATCGCCGAGAGCTGCGTCACAAGGATCATGGCGAAGACCCAGCCGGCCGACTTGCCTGTTCGACCGAGGCCGACGCCGCGCCAGCGGAAATCGGGGCGGAAGCGCAGGCCCGTGCGCCGCCAGAAGAAGGCGAGCACCCCGGCCTGGGCGACGATTCCGAGGGTGGCGCTGCCGGCGAGGAGCGCGATGCGATCGGGCGTCCAGACCTCGAGAGAGCTGTTCGCCTCTGCTCCCCCGAACAGCACCGTGAAGGCCACAAGGCCGGCGATGGCGACAAGGTTGTTGATCACCGGGGCCCAGGCGAAGGGCCCGAACACGTGGCGCGCGTTGAGCACCTCACCCAGCAGGCTGTACACCGCATAGAAGAGGATCTGCGGCAGGCACCAGTAGGCGAAGGCCGTCGCGAGGGCGAGACCCTCGCTCGTGAAACCGTTGCCGCCGTCAGAGGCCTGCTGCGTGTAGATCGCCACCAGAACAGGCGCCGCGACCGTCGCGAGCACCGTGATGCCGAGGAACACCACAAGCCCCAGCGTGAGCAGCTTGTTGACGAAGCGTTGGCCCCCGTCATCATGCAGGGCCGAGCGCACGATCTGCGGCACGATGACGGCGCCCAGGATGCCGCCCGCAACGAGCGCGTAGACGTTGTTGGGCAGGGTGTTGGCGATACCGAAGGCATCAGCGGAGGCGCTGGCCGTCTGGCCGATCGTCTGCGCGAGCACGATCGCCTTGATGAAGCCGAGAACACGGGAGACGACGGTTCCGGATGCGAGCAGGGCGCTCGAACGTCCGAGGCCGGGTGAGGGGGTGGCTGCGCCCGTGCGGGTCACGGAGCCTGCCCATCGGCGTCGACCGGGTCGCCGACCTTCTCGACCGACTCTGGTGAGGCATCCGGCGCTGACTCGGCGGCCAGACGCGCGCGGCGTTCGCGACGACGGCGGGTCACCGTGCGCACGATTCCGACGGCGAACACGATCACGAGCAGGGCGACGAAGACCGCGGTGAAGGCCGTCTCCCATTCCGCCTGCACATTCGTGGTGATGATGACCGGGCTCGAGACGGCCACGCCGGTTCCGCTCGTGAGATTCACCCGAAGCATCACATCGCCGTTGGCGATCGAGCGCACAGGAACGAGGGCGCGCGCCTGCGAGCCCGCCTCGACGACAACGGAGACGGGCGACTCGATCACATCGAGGATGGCGGTGTCCGCCGCGACATGCACGGCCACCGTCACAGGGAACGGCAGCGAGTTGCTGACCGTGATCGGGAGATTGCCCGTGTAGCTCCGCAGGTTGAGGGTGCTGCTCTCCTCCACCTTCACCGACTCGAGGATCTCGACCGAGCGACTCAGATAGGAGTTGACGGCGGGGGTCCACCCCGCGGTCAGATCGGCCCAGGAGTTCGATGACAGCGCCAGAAGGGCGAGGCGGCGCTCGCCGGTGATCAGGGTCGGATCGGCGAGCACGGTCGCGAACTGTGCCAGGCCCGGCTCCGTCGCGAACATGGTGGCCAGCTGCGAGGTGCGCTCCGGCGCGACGGGACGATCGACGACGGCGACCTCGACGGATGCCTCCCCGCGGGCCGCAGCAAGGGTCGTCGTGGTCACCCCCGGATCCTGCGCAAGAGTGTCGAGCGTGATCGCCAGACGGTTGACGCCGAGCGGGATGCTGCGGTCGAGCGTGAGCAGCATGGTGCTGCTGCTGTCGGGCCAGCTGGCGAGCGAGGCCGTGAGCGACGCCATGGCGGCGGCCCAGGACTCGTCATTCGTCGAGGAGGCGGCCAACTGCAGCTGGGCGGAGGCGGGGCTGTCGGCCACGAGCAGCGAACTGCCGGCAGAGGTGGCGGATGCGCGGGGCGCGCCGCCGGGGAAGGCCACCGATTCTGAGTCGACAAGGGTCGTGACGGGCCCCGCGGAGTTGAAGACGCCCAGATCGGCGGCGACGATGTCGCCGTTGCGCGGCCACACGATCGAATCCAGCGACCAGGGGAGATCGGTGAGCGTCTCCTGCGTCGGCACGGTCGGTGTGGTGGGCGGCTCCGGGCTGGCACTCGCGGAGGCCGGCGGCGTGCTCGACCCGGGTTCGCCATCCGTCGTGCCGTTGCCGTCGCCCGGGGCGGTGGACTCCTCAGGAAACAGCGTGGGGTCGATGGTGAACGAGAGCGGGCCGGGGATCGTGCCAAGCCCGGCCTGACTCAGCGCCGCGACATCCGCATCCGCGTACCCAAGCGAGAAGGTCTCGTTGTCGGCGGTCGCGAGCCGTTCGAGCCACGCCGTCGCCGAGGCCGGCGCAGTCGTGCCCAGAATGCGGATCGACGCGACGATCATCGGGTCGACGCCGATGGCGACCGGCCTGCCGTTGAGCGAATTCAGCTGCCGGGTCAGCTCGCCCGTCGGAGCGGTGTACGCCTCGAGGAGTTCAGCAGGGATCAGCCCCGCCTCGGCAGGAGGAACCGTGATGGAGCCGACGATCGCGACGCGGCTCGGGTTGCCGTCGGCGGCGGCGACCATGGCATCCGGCCCCGCACTCTCCTGCCGGCTGGCCTCGTCACCCGGATTCGCGGTCGCTCCGGCCGCGACCGAGCCCCCCACAGCAAGGGCGGCGCCGAGCAGGGCGGCACCGAACTTCAGGATCAGGGGCATCGGCCGGCGCGCTTTTTCGCAGTCGGCCAGCATGACGACGATTCTAGGGGGGATGCCTTGGGCCGCGCTGATGGCACGTCGAGCCCCGTTAGTCTGGTGCGATGGAAAGCGTAGCCTCGGCGATCACACGGCTGGCGGCACTGGCAGAAGCTCCCCATATCTCGCGGCTGGCCCGAGCCTTCGCCGACGCCGGCCACGAACTCGCCCTCGTCGGCGGCCCCGTGCGCGACGCCTTCCTCGGGCGCGAACTGCACGACCTCGACTTCACCACCGACGCCCACCCCGACCGCATCGTCGACATCGTCGCCCCGATCGCCCAGACGCACTGGGACATCGGCCGCGCCTTCGGCACCATCGGCGCCGTCATCGACGGGCACACCGTCGAGATCACCACCTACCGCACCGACGCCTACGACGGGGAGACCCGCAAACCCGAGGTCGAGTTCGGCACCTCCCTCGAGGGCGACCTGGTGCGCCGCGACTTCACCGTCAACTCCATGGCGCTGCGGCTGCCCGAGCAGAAACTCGTCGACCCCTCCGGTGGTGTGGAAGACCTTGTCGCGCGACGGCTGGCCACCCCCGCTGCGGCCGACGTGTCCTTCGGCGACGACCCGCTGCGGATGCTCAGGGCCGCCCGCTTCACCTCGCAGCTCGGTTTCGTCGTCACCGACGACGTACAGGAGGCGATGCGCGCGCTCGCCCCCCGCCTCGAGATCATCTCCGCCGAGCGCATCAGCGACGAGCTGTCGAAACTGCTGAGAACGGATGCGCCGCGCGCCGGAATCGAACTGTTGGTCGAGACAGGCCTCGCCGAGCACGTGCTCCCCGAGATCCCGGCGCTGCGCCTGCAGGTCGACGAGCACCACCACCACAAAGACGTCTACCAGCACAGCCTCACCGTGCTCGACCAGGCCATCGACCTGGAACGGGAGAGGCATCCGGATGCGGCGCCCGACCTCACGCTTCGGCTCGCAGCCCTCATGCACGACATCGGAAAGCCCGCCACCAAGCGCACCGAAGCCGGCGGGGTCGTCACCTTCCACCACCATGACGTCGTCGGCGCGAAGCTCGCCGCCAAACGCCTGCGCTCGCTGCGCTTCGACAAGGAGACGGTGACGAGCGTCTCGCGACTCATCGAGCTGCACCTGCGCTTCTTCGGCTACACGGAGGGAGCCTGGACCGACTCGGCGGTGCGCCGCTATGTGCGTGACGCGGGCGACCAGCTGGAGCGACTGCACATCCTCACCCGGGCGGATGTCACCACCCGCAACAGGCGCAAGGCCGACAGGCTCGCCCACGCCTACGACGACCTGGAGGACCGGATCGCCGAACTCTCCGCCCAGGAGGAGATCGCCGCCGTGCGGCCCGACCTCGACGGCGAACAGATCATGGCGCTGCTCGGCATCTCCCCCGGCCGCGAGGTCGGAGAGGCGTACCGGTTCCTGCTCGAACTGCGGCTCGACGAGGGCCCCCTCGGCGAGGAGGAGGCCACCCGCCGCCTGCGCGAATGGCATGCGGAGCGCACCGCGGGTTGAGCGGGTCAGTGGTTGGTGGGTCGAAGCATCCGCATCGCGAGGTCGGCGTAGGAGGTTGCGAGCGCCTCCGGGGTGAGGCGACCTTCGGGCGAGAACCATCTGGCGACGTCGATTCCGAGTGACAGGGCGGCCAGTACGAAGCCCTTGATGTCATCGATGTCGAACTCGCCTTGTGCGACCCCGGCTTCGACCTCGGTCTGCAGCACTGCCTCGATCTCGTGCCGGAGGCCGGCGATGATCGCATGGTGCTGGGGCGTGAGCGCGGCCAGCTGGTATTGGGAGACGCGGGCGATCCGGTGGTTGCGCGCATGCCAGATGGTGAATTCGTAGATCATCCCGCGAACGCGCGACGCGGCGGGAGGGGACTGCCCTGCGGCCTCCCTGAGGGCGCGGAGAGCGGACTCGTGCCCGAGTCGCGCGAGAAGGAAGAGGATCTCTTCTTTTGAGCGGAAGCTCGAGTAGAGGGAGCCGGTGCTCATTCCGGCCTGCTCGCTGATATGCCGGGTGGTCGTGCCCCCGTAGCCAGCGGTGAAGAACGAGTCCAGGGCGGCGTTGGCGAGCTTTCGGGCAGAGAGGGGCTCGACCTCGTCGAGGACCTCGTGGCGGCCTGACAGCTCGACGTGAGTGTTTTCCTGGGGCAATGTCGTTGTCCTTGTCCGCCCTGTTCGGGTTCGAGTGTATCGATCTCGAAGTGATCTGTTGACAACATACACGGGCGATGTAATACGATGAGCGAGCGCTCAGTCATAATCTGGCATCCGATGCAGATCGCCCGCTCAGCGCGTCCTCACGTTTCAAAGGAGAAACCAATGAGCTCAATCCACAGCAGTCGTTCCATGCCACGAAGGTGGGGTTCGGCTGTGCTAGCCGGCGCCATGTCCATCGGGCTCCTCGCCGCATGCTCAGCCACCGGACCAGGCGACACCGCCAAGACGGAAGGGTCACTGAGCGGCGAGACCATCGCCTTCGTCGGCTACGGCGACACCAGCCCCTGGGGTGCGTACTTCAACTCCGTCTATATGCCGGCACTCGAGGCGGAGGGCGCCACCGTCCTCGACCTCACGACGATGGACGCCGGCATCCAGGTGCAGAACTTCAACCAGGCTGTCGCACAGAAGCCGTCCGTCATCGTCACCCTCCTGGTCGACACGCAGGCGATGGTCGGCCCCATGCGCAAGGCGGTCGAGGCCGGCGTCCCCGTGATCGTCGTCGACGGACCGGCAGATCCGGCCATCGCCGATGACCCGGGAATCCGAAGCGTCCTTTCCGACAACGTTGCGCTCGGCGAGCTTGCCGCGACCAACATCATCGAGGGGATCAAGGCGCAGGGCCGGGACGAGGGCAATGTGATCGTCGTCGCAGGCACCCAGGCGATGCTGGTCACCCAAGATCGCATGAAGGGGTTCAACAAGGTCTTCGACGAGAACCCATCCTTCACGATCCTGGATGTCCAGGACGGCAACTGGGACCCGACGCTCTCTGGCACCCTCGCTCAGCAACTTCTGGCCAAGTACGGCCCGGATGGGGTCCAGGGCGCATACGGGATGGCCGACTACATGGCGCTCCCCATCATCAATGCCGCCAAGCAGCTCGGCTTCGCCGTGGGAGGAGAGGACGGACTCATCGTGAGTGGAGGCAACTGCTTCAAGGCGGGCATCGAGTCGATCAGGGCCGGTGAACTCTACGGAACGGCAACGGAGGACCCCGGCACCATTGCGCAGAAGACGGCCGAGTACACGATTGAGCTCCTCACGGGCAAGGAGCCGCCGCGCGTCGTCACCCTCACCGAGGACCGCGTCACAGCCGCCAACCTGGATGAGTTCGCTGACCGATGCAGCAAGGCATAACAGAACCTTTGGAGCGTCAGCCCGTCCTCACAGTGGACGGGCTGACCCTCCGGTTCGGTGACAATCTCGCGGTCGACAACGTCTCGTTCTCCGTGGCCCGCGGAGAGATCCACGGCTTGGTCGGCCACAACGGGGCGGGCAAGAGCACGGTGATCAAGATGCTCACCGGACAGCTGCAACCCGACTCCGGCACGATCGGGCTCGACTCGGAGGCTGCGCGGCTCCGTTCGCGTCGTGCCGCCCAGCGGCAGGGGATCTCGCTGGTGGATCAGGAGCTCAGCCTGGTGCCGGCACTGTCGATCTCCGAGAACATGCGTCTCGGGTCGGTGCGTCTCGGCGCAGCTGATGCGGGCATCCGGCCTCGCCTGACCCACGTGCTCGAACGTGAACTTCTCACGAGCGTCGGGCTTCCCGGCGTGGATGTGAACACCCGGGTCGAGGAGTTGACCCTCGGCCAGAGGCAGCTCGTCGAGATCGCCCGAGCGCTGGGGCAGCGACCACGGGTGATGATCCTGGACGAGCCGACCGCGACGCTGAACGAGACGGAATCCCAGTACGTGTACGCGGCGGTGCGTCGGGTCGCCGAGCAGGGCTGCGCGGTGATCTTCGTCTCGCATCGCCTGGGTGAGGTTCTCGCGCTGTGCGATCACGTGACGGTTCTGCGCGATGCCCGGCTCGTTCGCACCTGCAACTCAGCCGAGACGGACATCGCGACCCTCATGGCCGACATGCTCGGTGAGGCGCCGCACCGCCTGGAGCGACGGGTTCCCGCCCACGACGAGGAGACCCCCGGGCTTTCGATCAGCGGTCTGGCGGTCGGGCGCGAACTGGCTCCCTTCACCCTGGATGCGAGTGCCGGCACGATCTATGCGCTCGCCGGCCAGGTCGGCTCAGGGGCATCCACCGTGCTGCGTGCTCTCGGCGGGCTTGAACCGTCTGCGGTGGGTGCGGTCAGGGTTGCCACTGGCCGACTGCGGCTCGCCGACCCCGCGGCGGCGGCCAAGGCCGGAGTCGTCGTCATATCCAACGACCGCAAGTCGGAAGGGCTCTTCCTGAGCCGTTCGATCGCCACGAACCTGCTGGCGACCAGGCTTTCGGCGATCAGCCGATGGGGTTTCATCCAGAGGATTCGCCAGCGCAGACGTGTCGCCGCCCTGGCCGAGCTGGTCTCGCTTCCGAACGCAGGGCTGGGACGCCCGGTGTCCTCATTGAGCGGGGGCAATCAGCAGAAGGTCTTCATCGCGCGAACACTTCTCCGCGACGACACGCGCGTGCTGCTCATCGACGAACCGACCCGCGGGGTTGACGTCGGCGGCCGCGCGGCGATCCACGGGCTGATCCGCCGGGCAGCCGACGCCGGTGTGACCGTGCTGTTCGCCTCCACCGAGCTGGATGAGCTCGTCGATCTCGCAGACATCATCATCACCATGAAGGACGGAAGAGTGGTTCGGCAGCACAGTGGCACAGTATCGGCCAATGAGCTCATGTACGACATGGTCCACATCTCGGAGGGCACCCCATGACCGGAGCCATGACCGCCGCGACGACGGATACGAGCGCGAGCACGGGCATCCGCAATCTTCCGTGGCAAAAGGTGACGATCGCCGTCGTCATCGTCGCGCTCGCCGTGCTGTGCGCGACGACCCCCCAGTTCTTCACCATCAACAATGCGAAGGCGATTCTCGCCTCCGCGAGCATCGTGGGGCTCGCCGCGCTCGGCGGAACATTCATCATGATCGTCGGATCCATCGTCTCCCTGGCCACGGCACAGACGATGGCAGTGATCGCCATGGTCTTCCTCGCCTCGCAGCAGCTCGGGCTTGTGCCGGCCATCGCCGTGGCCCTCTTGGCGGGCGCCGCGATCCAGGCGATCCAGGGCGCTCTGGTCGGCTATTGGTCCGCCAATCCTGTCGTCCTCACCATCGCCGCCGCGTTCGCACTGACAGGACTGGCCACCTTCGTCACCGGAGGAACGACCGTCTACCCCACGGTGAACAACTTCGAGGTGCTGAACTCGACGCCGCTCGGAATCCCGCTGAGCGTCTTCGTCTTCATCGGCGCTGCCGTCCTGGCTGAGATCATCCTGCGCAGAACAGTTCGAGGCCAGCAGATGTATCTGGTGGGCGAGAATCGACGGGCGGCGCGAGCAGCGGGCCTGCCGGTGCCGCACATCGTGCTCTTCGCCTGGGTCGTCGGCGGCGTCCTCCTTGCCGTCGGCGCGCTCTTCCTCGCCGCGTTCAACACCACGGCAACCATCAACCTCGGCGGAACGATCACCTTCGACGCCATTGCGGCGGTGCTGGCCGGAGGCACAGCCATCGCCGGTGGAAAGGGCTCAGCCCTACGCACCGTGGGAGGAACGCTCGCCATCGCGATCATCGCCGACCTGCTGCTGTTGCGCGGATTCTCGACCGGTGCCCAACTGCTCGTCAAGGGCCTGCTGGTGCTTGTGCTCGTCATCGTGGTGCATCTCGAATCGAAGAGGGAAAAGTGATGATCGCCAGGAACATCCGGCGTACAGAGACGCTCGTCCCGTTGCTCGCCATAGTGGTGGTGGTGCTGATCTTTGCCGTCACCGCGGCCGCCACCGGGCGCACCGTAACCATCTTCGATGGTTACAACATGCTGCAGGGCCTCGCCCAACTCGGTCTGCTCGCGTTGGCGCTCGGCATCACCATGATCGCAGGCGAGTTCGACGTCTCCGTGGTGGGGGTCTCTGCCCTCGGCGGGATGGTGGCCGTGCAACTCGGCCAACAGGATCCGCTGTTCGGCGTCGCGGCCGGCGTGCTCGCCGGCTTGGTGGTCGGGCTCGTGCAGGGCACGGTGATCGCCAAGTTCCGACTCTCGTCGATGCCGGTGACGATTGCCAGCTATATCGCCCTGCTGGGGCTCACCTCGGTTCTCTCCGGCGGACTCTCGGTGACATACACCAATGTTGAGGCCTCCATGTGGGTGGACCAGACGATTCTCGGCGTCCTGTCGCCTCGCAGCATCATCGTGCTGCTCATCTTCGTGATCGTGGCCGTTGTTCTTGCATCCACTCGCCTGGGTCCGGAACTGCGGGCCCTCGGCGACGATCGCCGAGCCGCCAGAGTGTCCGGCGTTCCCGTCGATCGCAGGCTGATCGGCGTGTTCGCGGTCTCCGGCATGCTGGCCGCACTCAGCGGGGCGCTGCTGAACTTCAGTTACTCGAGTGCGAACCCCAACCCGGGCATGCAGCCGCTGGTGCTGGCGGCGGTCGCGGCGCTGATCGGCGGAGTCTCGCTCTCCGGCGGGCGAGGCTCCGGCACCGGCCTGCTGTTCGGTGCGCTTGCTGTCGCAGTGCTCTCGCAGACCGTCGTCTTCGCGGCGCTTCCCGGCTTCGTCACCCAGCTCATCTTCGCGACCTTCCTCGCCCTGGTGGTGCTCGCAGATGCTCCGGGGTTGCGAGACCGTATTGGTGGCATCCGAACCCGCCTGAGAAGCAGGCAGCAGGATGGCGTGACAGAGATCGCCGTCCTCCCCGACCGAAACACTGAGAGTTGAAGGAGCACAGCATGACTGCTCACACCGAGATCCTGCTGGAGGGCCTCCGATTCCCGGAGGGCTGTCGTTGGCACGACGGACAACTGTGGTTCAGCGATATGCATTCCGGCACCGTGCACCGGGTGGATGCTGATGGCTCGAATCTGACGACGGTGATGACTGTCGACGACCGGCTCTCGGGCATCGATTGGCTACCGGACGGCTCCCTTGTGGTGAGCGGGATGCTGACGCGCAAGGTGTACCGGCTTGGTTCGGATGGCGAGGTGACGGTGTTCGCGGACCTCTCTGCGGCCACGCCGTATCCGATCAATGACCTGATTCGGATGCCTTCGGGAAGCCTTCTCATCGGCGGCTTCGGCTACGACCTCTACGCCGACGAGCCTGCCCAGGGAGGGCCGCTCATCCATGTCGACGCCTCGGGCGCGTGGTCGGTGGTCGCCGATGATCTGACGTTCCCGAACGGCATGGTTCTGCTCACCAGCGGGGAGCTGGTGGTGGCCGAGACCTTCGGGAGCCGCCTCACCGCGTATGACGTGGATGCAGGGGGGCGCCCCCACAACAAGCGGCTGTGGGCGGAACTCCCCGAGGGCAGCACTCCCGACGGCCTGTGCCGAGACAGCGAGGACGCCATCTGGGTCTCATCGATTGTGACGAAGGAGTTCCTGCGGGTGACGGAGGGAGGCACGGTCACAGACGTCATCGACCTGGGTGATCGCCTCGCCGTCGACTGCGTTCTCGGCGGCGAGGATGGACGCAGCCTCCTGCTGTCGACGGCGAACAGCTTCCAGCCGGACGAGACCGAGATTCGCGCCGGCCGTATCGAACGCATCATCGTCGATGTGCCCGGAGAGACCGCATGATGCCCGACGCGGTGATCGTCTCTGCGGCGCGATCACCGATCGGGCGCGCGGTCAAGGGCTCACTGGCGGAGATGCGCCCGGATGACCTGCTCGCGGGGATGATCGAGGCCACTCTCACGCAGCTCCCCGGGTTCGACGCTCGCGAGCTGGATGACATCCTGGTGGGCTGCGGCCAGCCTGCCGGGGAGTCTGGCTTCAACATCGCTCGCGCTGTGGCGGTGCGCCTCGGCCTGGACTCGGTGCCGGGCACCACCGTGAATCGCTACTGTTCGTCGTCGCTCCAGACCACACGCATGGCCTTCCATGCGATCCGTTCCGGCGAGGGCGAGGCCTTCATCTCGGGCGGCGTCGAGACGGTGTCGCGCTACCGCCTGGGCAGCGCCGACGGATGGCCGAACACCCGCAATCCGCTGTTCGACGCTGCAGCGGAGAGGACGCAGGACGGCCTGCGCGACGACTCGAAAGAGTGGGTCGATCCGCGCTCGATGGGACTGTTGCCGGATGTCTACATCGAGATGGGCGCCACCGCTGAGAATGTGGCGCGACTGTGTGACATCAGCCGAGAGGAGATGGATGCCTTCGCCCTCCTGTCGCAGCATCGGGCAGAGAAGGCGATCGCCGATGGCTTCTGGAAGCGCGACATCACCCCGGTGACTCTGCCCGACGGTTCCGTCGTCGATGCCGACGATGGTCCGCGTGCGGGTGTCACCGCAGCGGCGTTGGCCGGGTTGACGCCGGCCTTCCGGGAGGACGGTCGGGTGACGGCGGGCAACTGCTGCCCGCTCAACGATGGTGCGGCAGCGCTCGTGATCATGAGCGACACCAAGGCGAGGCAGCTGGGCTTGCAGCCACTGGCCCGCATTGTGGCCACGGGCGTGAGCGCGCTGTCGCCGGAGATCATGGGCCTGGGCCCGGTGGAGGCGTCGCGGCAGGCGCTGCTGCGGGCGGGACTCGGCATCGACGACATCGACCTGGTCGAGATCAACGAGGCCTTTGCCGCGCAGGTGATTCCGTCGCAGCGACAACTCGGTATCGACCCGGAGAGGTTGAACGTCTTCGGCGGCGCTATCGCGGTCGGACATCCGTTCGGTATGACCGGCGCGCGCCTCACGACAACGCTCATCCATGGGCTGCGGGAGAAGGACAAGCAATTTGGACTGGAGACGATGTGTGTGGCGGGCGGACAGGGCATGGCGATGATCATCGAGAGACTGACATGAGCGAGAACACGAAAACGGCCATCGTCACCGGCGGCGCACGGGGCATCGGCGCCGCCGTGGCCAAGCGTCTGGCCGAGGATGGCTTTGCCGTCGGGGTCCTGGACATCGACGAGGTGGCCTGCGCAAACACCGTTGAGCAGATCCGAGCTGCGGGCGGACGGGCCATCACCCTCGGGGCAGACGTTTCGAACGAGGAACAGGTGGAGGAGGCGGTCGCTCGCTGTGCCCGGGAACTCGGCGCGCCGGTCGTCCTGATCAACAATGCCGGGATCATCCGGGACAACCCCCTGTTCAAGATGTCGACGCAGGAGTGGGATCTGGTGCTCTCCATTCACCTGAAGGGTTCGTTCCTCATGACTCGCGCGGTGCAGAGTCACATGACCAAATCCGGATGGGGGCGCATCATCAACATGTCGAGCATCTCCGCGTTGGGAAACAAAGGGCAGTCGAACTACGCGGCCGCGAAGGCCGGGATCCAGGGATTCACCAAGACCCTGGCGATCGAATTGGGCAAGTTCGGCGTCACGGCCAACTGCATCGCGCCCGGCTACATCGAGACCGACATGCTCGTGCAGACCGCCGACCGCATGGGGATCAGCTACGACGAGTTCGCGTCGAAGATGGTGGCAGAAACGGCTGTCGCCCGCATGGGCCAGCCCGAGGACATCGCCGCCGCCGTCGCATTCTTCGCGAGGGATGACGCCTCATTCGTCACGGGCCAGATACTGTACGTCGCGGGAGGACCGTACGCGTGAGCGTCGAATCGCGACAGGTGGCGGTCGAGCGGAGGGAGTGGCCGTGCTGGGGTTGATGCAGTCCGTTCCTCTGTCCATCCCGATGATCTTCCACCGGGCGGAGCAGATCTCCGGCATGAAGCGCATCACGACGGCGGAGGCCGGAGCCGTGCGACACACCACCGTCGCGGAGTGGGCGGTTCGGGTGCGTCGACTGGCCGCCGCATTGGATGCCCTGGATGTTCCGGCGCGCGCTCGGGTGGCCACTTTCGCCTGGAACACCGACCGGCATCTCGAACTGTATTTCGCGGTGCCCTGCGCCGACCGGGTGCTCCACCCGTTGAACATCAGGATGAGCGCAGAGCAGCTCCGGCATGTCATCGAGGAGGCACAGGACGACGTGATCGTCGTCGAGTTGTCGCTGCTCGAGCGCATCTGGCCGCTCGCCGAGAGGCTCGACAGAATTCGCCACTGGGTTGTCATCGACGACGGTTCTGGCGCCGACCGGCCCGATGATGACCGCATCATCGACTACGAAGAACTGCTGAGCAGTGTGGAGCCGTTCTCGGGGCGCTTCAGTGTCGAGGACGAGACTTCCGCTGCCAGCATCTGCCACACATCCGGCACGACGGGCAATCCGAAGGGGGTTGTCTATTCCCACCGCTCGACCGTGCTGCACTCACTCGGCGGCATGGCTGCGGGCTTGGTCGGCATTTCGGAGCGCGACACGGTCATGCCGATCGTTCCCATGTTCCACGCCAACGGCTGGGGGCTGCCGTACACGGCGCTCTTCGCGGGGGCCGACCTCGTGCTGCCGGGCTCTGATCTCTCGCCTCGCTCGCTGCTGCGATTGGTCGAGGACCATCGCGTGTCCGTGATGGCCGCCGTCCCGGCGATCTGGAGTGGGATGCTGCCTCAGTTGGAGGAGGCCGATCTGAGCTCACTGCGCATCGTGCTCGGCGGCGGGTCCGCCACGCCTCCCCCGCTTGCGGCGGAGTGGGAGCGGCGTGTCGGTGTTCCGATCATGCACACCTGGGGAATGACCGAGCTGAACCCGACAGGGGCGATCGGCGGCCTGCGCAGCTATCACGACGGCGTATCGCAGGCCGAGCGAGAGAAGGTTCTCGCCCGGCAGGGGCAGCCTGCGTTGTTCGTGGAGCTACGGGTGGCGGATGTCGACTCGGGCCTCCTGCTTCCTCACGATGACGTGTCGACGGGCGAGTTGCAGGCGCACGGCCCCACAGTGGCTGCGGCGTACCTCGGTGACGTCGGCCATGAGCTTCTGACGGATGACGGCTGGCTGCGCACGGGAGACATCGCAAGCATCGATGAATTCGGTTATGTGACCATCCACGATCGCATCAAGGACCTGATCAAGTCCGGCGGTGAGTGGATTCCGTCGATCGACCTGGAGAATGCGATCTGTGCCCTTCCCTCGGTGGCCGAGGCGGCCGTGGTGGCGCGCCCCGATCCGAAATGGCTGGAGCGCCCGGTTGCGTTCGTCGTCATGCAGCGAGGTGAGTCCGGGTCGGCACAGTCGATCCTCGATGAACTCAGGAACAGGGTTCCGAAGTGGTGGTTGCCCGATGAGATCAGGTTCATCGATGCTCTCCCGCGGAACACGACAGGAAAGGTCGCCAAGGATGTGCTGAGGACCCTCGCTACTTCCCCGAATCGCGGATGAACTGCTCCAGCAGTTCGCGCGCCACAGGGTCGGGCAGCTGCTTCGCCGGGGACTTCATGAAGTAGGCGGATGCCGCCTCCAGTGGCCCCGCGATGCCCGCGTCGAGCGCGAGCTTCGCTGCCCGCACCGCGTCGATGATGACGCCGGCCGAGTTGGGCGAGTCCCACACCTCGAGCTTGTATTCGAGGCTCGTGGGCGCGTTGCCGAAGCCGTGGCCCTCGAGCCGCACGTAGGCGACCTTGCGGTCGGTGAGCCACGGAACATGGTCGCTCGGGCCGATGTGCACATTGTCGGGGTCGATGGTGGCGTCGAGGTTGCTGGTGACTGCCTGCGTCTTGGAGATCTTCTTCGATTCGAGCCTGCGACGTTCGAGCATGTTCTTGAAGTCCATGTTGCCGCCGACGTTGAGCTGGTAGGTGCGGTCGAGCACGAGCCCGCGCTCCTCGAACAGTCGGGCGAGCACGCGGTGGGTGATGGTCGCGCCGAGCTGGCTCTTGATGTCGTCGCCGACGATGGGCAGGCCCGCGTCGACGAACTTCTGCGCCCACACGGGGTCGCTGGCGATGAAGACGGGCAGTGCGTTGACGACGGCGACGCCGGCATCCAGGGCGGCCTGGGCGTAGTGGCGGGCGGCCTCCTCCGACCCCACGGGGAGGTATATGACGAGAACGTCGGCGCGGGAATCGCGCAGGGCCTGGGCGACGTCGACCGGATGCTCGGAGGACTCCTCGATGCTGTCGCGGTAGTACTCCCCCAGGCCGTCGAGCGTCGGGCCGCGCTGCACGGTGACGCCTGTGGGGGTGACGTCGGCGAAGCGGTAGGTGTCGTTCTGGCCGGCCCACATGGCCTCGGCGAGGTCGAGGCCGACCTTGGTCGCATCGACGTCGAATGCGGCGACGAATTCGACGTCGCCGACGCCGTAGCCGCCGAAGCGGGTGTGCATGAGGCCGGGCACCACGTCGCCGTCGGCGGCATCGCGATAGAACGTCACCCCTTGGATGAGAGAGTTCGCGCAGTTACCGACGCCCGCGAGGGCAACCCGAATCGACATGGAAATAGTTCTCCTTGATAGTGAAAGCTTGTTCTGACTACACTAGGCAGGTTGTGTGCGTGCGCCATTCGGCGCCTCCGCAGACAGCAGATGCCTCAACCCTCCTGTCACAGACCGTCTGTGACCGTTTAGTCCGAAGGAGGTGGGTTAGTTATGCATCAGTACGAACTAATGGTAATTCTCGATCCTGAGATCGATGAGCGCACCGTGGCCCCCAGTCTGGACAAGTTCCTGAATGTCATCCGCAACGATGGTGGAACCATCGACAAGGTCGACATCTGGGGCAAGCGTCGTCTTGCCTACGAGATCAACAAGAAGTCCGAGGGCATCTACGCCGTCGTCGACATGACTGCGAATGCGGATGCGACGGTCGAGCTCGACCGCCAGCTGAAGCTCAGCGAGGCTGTCATGCGCACCAAGGTGCTGCGTGCCGAAGAGGCCATCGCTCAGGTGGCTGCCGCCACCAAGCTCTCGGAGGAGAAGGCGGCCCGCAAGGCTGCTGCCACCCCGAAGGCCGCAGAGGCGCCGAAGGCTGCCGAGGCTCCGAAGGCCGCTGCCCCGAAGGCCGCTCCTGAGGCTGCAGAAGCCGCGAAGAGCGAGTAGTCGATGGCCGGCGAAACCGTAATCACTGTGGTGGGCAACCTCACCAGCGATCCGGAGCTGCGGTACACGCAGAACGGGCTGGCGGTTGCCAACTTCACCATCGCATCCACTCCCCGCACCTTCGACCGTGCGAGCAATGAGTGGAAGGATGGCGAGGCGCTGTTCCTGCGGGCATCCGTGTGGCGCGAGTTCGCCGAGCATGTGGCCGGGTCCCTGACCAAGGGGTCCCGCGTCATTGCCACGGGCCGTCTCAAGCAGCGCAACTACGAGACCAAAGAGGGCGAGAAGCGCACAAGCTTCGAGATCGAGATCGACGAGATCGGTCCCAGCCTTCGCTACGCCACGGCGCAGCTCACCCGCACGTCCTCCGGGCGTGAGGGTGGTGGCGGTGGCGGTGGCCAGCGTGGTCAGGTCGCGGACGAGCCGTGGGCTGCAGCTGCACCCGCCAGTTCAACCTCTGGTGGCGACGTGTGGAACACGCCGGGCAACTACAGCGACGAGACACCCTTCTAGCCCGCGCCCGCGCGAGCATTCATCTTTACCGAAAGTAGGAAACCATGGCAGGAAAGAGCAGCGGCGACCGCCGCAAGCCCCTCCGCAACATGAAGGGCGGCAAGAACGCCGCCCCCGCGAAGTCCATTCGCGTCGGCGTCATCGATTACAAGGATGTCGCCACCCTCCGCAAGTTCATCTCGGAGCGGGGAAAGATCCGCGCCCGTCGAATCACCGGTGTCTCCGTCCAGGAGCAGCGGCTCATCGCCCGTGCGGTCAAGAACGCACGTGAGATGGCGCTGCTTCCCTACGCCGGCTCAGGCCGTTAGGAGCCAGTGATATGTCCAAGTTGATTCTGACGCACGAGGTCACAGGCCTCGGCACCCCCGGCGACATCGTCGAGGTCAAGAACGGTTTCGCCCGCAACTACCTGGTTCCCCAGGGTCTTGCTGTGGCGTGGAGCCGTGGCGGCGAGAAGCAGATCGAGCAGATCAAGGCGGCTCGTTCAGCTCGCGAGCACGCGACCGTTGAGGAGGCCAAGGACCTCAAGCTGAAGCTTGAGGCCACCAAGGTCAAGCTGACGATCAAGGCCGGCAAGGAGGGTCGTCTCTTCGGTTCGGTCAAGAACGCCGACATCGCGGATGCGGTCGCCGCAGCCGGTATCGGAACGGTCGACAAGCGCAAGATCGAGATCACCTCTCCGATCAAGGTGACGGGCGAGCACGAGGCGACTGTTCGCCTGCGTGACGACCTCGTCGCGACGATCACCATTCAGGTGGTTGCGGCCAAGTAGTTTTGTGGTTTCCCGGTCTCCGGGAGCGGATGGCGGTGGGCTTCGGCCCGCCGCCATCTGTCGTTTCCGGGCGCAGTTGTCAAGCGTTGTACCCATATTTGTGCACAGCATGGGCGACAGGGGAGCAACCTTCAAGTGCAACTGTAAACATCTTTCTACACACATGGTGTGAATAGAGAAATCCCTGATCAGACGGCACTTATTGCTCAGATTTCTTCTGTTCTCCACAGTTCAGTCCACAGCTTGTTCACACGCGTCCCGGCGTTTCGCCCGATTCCTCCACAGAGTTATCCACAGGGTGGTTTGTGGTGGGGTGATTCGGTTCCTATCGTTGTGCAGCAGGCGCGTCAGCGGGTAGGTCGCGGCTACTGTGGCTCGGGGACATATCGAGTCGGTAGGCATGGCGGAGGGGTTCCGCGCATGCAGGCGATCCCCAGGCTTCACGGGCACGGCAGGGTGTCGGATGACCGATGTCGGGGGCGGACTGTAGAACAGTCCTGAGAAGAGGTACGGAATTGTCGATAGCGCACTTGGGACTCGCAGGGTCTTCCGAGAGGAGCTCAGAGCAGCGTCCGTCAGAGCGCACTCCCCCGCACGATCTGCTCGCCGAGCAGAGTGCTCTGGGCGGCATGATGCTGAGCAAGGATGCCACGGCTGACGTCATCGAGTCTGTTCGCGCCATCGACTTCTACATCCCCAAGCACGAGATCATCTTCGACGCCATCCTCAGCCTCTACTCGCACGGCGAGCCGACCGATGTGATCGCCGTCACCGACGAGCTCACCAAGACGGGCGAGCTGACCAGGGCCGGTGGAGCTGACTACCTGCACACGCTCACGGGCGTCGTGCCGACCGCCGCGAATGCCGGCTTCTATGCGAGCATCGTCGCCGAGAAGGCGGTGCTGCGCAGGCTCGTCGAGGCGGGCACCCGCATCGTGCAGATGGGCTACGCGAGCGAGGGCGAGGTCGTCGACCTCGTCAACAACGCGCAGGCCGAGATCTACGCTGTCGCCGGCGGAGTCGAGGCGGAGGACTTCATTCCTCTGACGGTCGCTGTCACGACGGCCATCGACGAGATCGAGGCGGCCAAGGGCAACGACGGCTCCATGACGGGCGTGCCGACCGGTTTTGCCGAGCTCGACGACCTCACGAACGGCTTCCACCCGGGGCAGATGATCATCGTCGCCGCTCGACCTGCTCTCGGAAAGTCGACGCTCGCCCTCGACTTCGCTCGCGCCGCATCCATCAAGCACGACATGCCCTCGATCTTCTTCTCGCTCGAGATGGGCCGCTCCGAGATCGCCATGCGCCTGCTCTCCGCCGAGGCGGCCGTTCCCCTGCAGAGCATGCGCAAGGGAACGGTGGATGCCCGCGACTGGACCACGATCGCATCCACCCGTGGCCGCATCAACGACGCGCCCCTCTACATCGACGACAGCCCCAATATGACCCTGGTCGAGATCCGTGCCAAGTGCCGGCGTCTCAAGCAGAAGGTCGGGCTCAAGATGATCATCATCGACTACATGCAGCTGATGACATCCGGCAAGCGCGTCGAGTCGCGACAGCAGGAGGTCAGTGAGTTCTCGCGTGCGCTGAAGCTGCTCGCCAAGGAGCTGCAGGTTCCGGTCATCGCGCTGTCGCAGCTCAACCGTGGGCCGGAGCAGCGCACCGACAAGATGCCAGCGCTCAGCGACCTGCGAGAGTCCGGATCGCTGGAGCAGGACGCCGACATGGTCATCCTGCTGCACAGGGAGAGCGCCTACGAGAAGGAGAACCCGCGCGCGGGCGAAGCCGACCTGATCGTCGCCAAGCACCGCAACGGGCCGACCCGCACCGTCACGGTTGCCTTCCAGGGCCACTTCTCCCGCTTCACGGACATGGCGCCGGCGTAGCGCCAGCATCCCTCCGTGATGCGCGACGAACGGAGGGTTCGCGGCCTGAGGCGACACCTCGGATGCCGTCCCTCGGGCCGGGGTCGGGCACAGGGACGCGGCGATAGACTGGCTGGGTTCGTCTATCAGGAAGAGGGCCCGTGTCGACTCTGCAGGATCCGGTCGAGAAGACAGTCGCGGGCCGACCCGGCGGCGTCTGGATACTCGACCTCGGCCGCGCCGTCCCCGCACTCGGCGCAGGGCTCGCCATAACCTTCATGCAGGATCACTCGGCCACGGTCGGCTCACTCGTCTTCGGCATCTTCGCGCTCGCCAGCGGCGTGGTGCTCGCTGCCTTCGGTGGGCGCGCACTGGCGCCGGGGGCCACGCGCACCGTCATCATCATCCAGGGCATCGTGACCGCGATGCTCGGTGGCGCGGGGATCACATTCGGCACCGGTGCGGGCGTGACGCCCGGCGGGCTGAGTGAGTTCCTGCTCCTGCTCACCGTGTTCGCCGCCATCACCGGATTCCTCGAACTGTATGCGGGTCTCCGCAGCCGAGACAGCGCCATCGGGCGCGACTGGCTCACCGTGGGCGGCTTCACCGCCATCGCAGCCCTCGTCTTCCTCATCATCCCGCCCGACCCCATCCTCGCGACAGGCCTGTTCGGTGCCTACGCCGTGCTCGTCGGCGTGTACCACGTCATCGCCGGCCTCTCGCTGCGCTGGGCACAGACCTCTACGAAGAAGGGCGAGGCGACGGCATGAGCGCACCCCGCAACACACAACCCAGCCGCAAAGACCGCATGCGGCCGCTCGAGTACCTGCTCATCGGCGGCGGCATCTCCGTGTTCTCGGGGCTCATCACCCTCATGGTGACCCGCGATATCGAGATCACCGCGATCGTCACCGGCATCATCTTCATCCTGAGCATGATGACGCTGGCGCTGCTGGCGCTCGCCATGAAGCCAGACTCCGCCGAGCTCGACGACATCGACGCGCAGAACAAGCAGGGCGGCGGAGCGCCGCACTGACCCGCGGGTGAGTGGATCGCCTGTCACGGGCATCCGTCGCCCACCTGACACTTCGCGACAGGCCCGCCACCTGCGCTGGTACAGATCTGTCGCGAAGTGTCAGGTGAACGGGGGCGGAGTGCGGGGCGACCTACGCCGTTGGCGGGGTCTTCAGGTAGTCGACGAGGCCGCTCGCGAGGCCCGTGTAGGTGGCAGGTGTGAGCGCGGCGAGACGTTCTTTCGCGGCCGCCCCGATGTCGAGCCCCTCGACGAACGCGAGCAGCTGGGCATGATCGACCCGGTTGCCACGGGTGAGCTCCTTGAGCAGCGCGTACGGGTCCTTGATCTGGCTGCGACCAGCCGTGACCTCGGCCCGCACGACCGTCTGGATGGCCTCCGCGAGCACCTCCCAGTTGCTGTCGAGGTCGGCGGCGAGCTTCGCCTCGTTGAGGTTGATCTCGGCGAGCCCGCGCTGGATGTTGTCGATCGCCAGCAGCGAGTGGCCGAAGGCGACGCCGATGTTGCGCTGCGTGGTCGAGTCGGTGAGGTCACGCTGCAGGCGAGAGGTGACGAGCGTCTGGGCGAGCGATTCGAGCAGGGCGCCGGCCAGTTCGAGGTTGGCCTCCGCGTTCTCGAAGCGGATCGGGTTGATCTTGTGCGGCATCGTCGAGGAGCCCGTGGCGCCCTTCACGGGTGTCTGCGTGAAGTAGCCCATCGAGATGTAGGTCCAGACATCCGTGCACAGATTGTGCAGGATGCGCCCCGCATGGTTGACCGCCTGGTACAGCTCTGCCTGCCAGTCGTGTGACTCGATCTGGGTGGTGAGCGGGTTCCAGACGAGACCGAGGCCGGTGACGAACTCCTCCGACAGTGCGGGCCAGTCCTGCCCAGGGTCGGCCACCTGGTGGGCGGCGAAGGTTCCCGTGGCGCCGCTGAACTTGCCCAGATATTCGACCCGGTCGATGCGGGCGAGCACGCGGCGCAGGCGGTGCACGAACACGGCCAGCTCCTTGCCCATGGTGGTCGGCGTCGCAGGCTGCCCGTGGGTGAGCGCCAGCATGGGGGTGTCGCGGTAGTCGAGCGCGCGCTGCTCGAGCGTGTCGATGAGGGTGCGGATGCGCGGAAGCCAGGTGTCGGCGACGGCGGCCCGCACCGTGAGCGCGTAGGAGAGGTTGTTCACGTCTTCGCTCGTGCAGGCGAAGTGCGTGAGCTCGGCGATGGAGTCGAGGCCGAGCCGGCTGAGCTGGGCCCGCACATAGTATTCGACGGCCTTCACGTCGTGGCGGGTGACGGCCTCTTCGCGGGCGAGCGCGTCGATGGCCTCCTGCCCGAAGTCGGTGACGACGGCTCGCAGCGCCGCCTTCTGCTCGTCGCTGAGCGGCGAGGAGCCGAAGAGCGAGCGGTCGGTGAGGAACACGAGCCACTCGACCTCGACCTGCACGCGGGCGCGGTTGAGGCCGGCCTCGGAGAGCTGCTCACCGAGGTCTGACACGGCGGCGCGGTAGCGCCCGTCGAGCGGGCTGAGGGGCTGGGGGGGAAGGGGGGTCATGACACTCCTCGCCGGATGGCCGGCTCGATCTGGCGGAACAGGGCCGCGCTTGCCTGGTGGATTGTGCGGCGCACTGTTTCGAACAGCGCCGCATCGGAGTAGTAGGGGTCGGGGATGTCCAGTTGCTGCTGCTCCGGGTCGAAGCTCAGCAGCAGTTGGACTTTGCTGCGGTCGGTCTCGGTGCTGGCCCAGTTCTTGAGGATGCGCTCCTGGCTGCGGTCGAAGGCGACGACGAGGTCGAGTTTGTCGAACCAGTCGGGGTCGAACTGACGGGCCCTGTGCCCGGTTCCGTCGAAGCCGCCGTCGGCGAGCGTCGCGATGGTGCGCTCGTCGGAGCGTTCGCCGACATGCCAGTCGCCGGTTCCGGCGGACATCACGGCGATGGACTTGCTGTGGCCCGCCTTGGCGACCATGTCGCGGAACATGACCTCCGCCATCGGCGAGCGGCAGATGTTGCCCGTGCAGACGAAGCAGATTCTGAAGAGCGCCGACTCATCGAGGGTGCGGTCGAAGCTCATTGCCCCATTCTCTCGCAGTTCGCAGCCCCGCGCTGTCCCCCGGTCTCCCCGGGTTCCTTCGATCGGGGGGCAAGGGCGGCCCGCTTCTCCTCAGTTGCGCTGCGATGCACGCGTTCTTCACAGATCGCTCCGCGACGAGGGGCTCGGATGCGCGGGGCCGCAAGCATGGAACTGCGACACGCGATGGGCGGCGTCGCCGGGGCAACACGTTCGATCGAGGAGGACTGTCAGGGTATGAGGGATCAGGTGATCGACCAGCTGCACGGGCTGCGGCGGGTGAGGTCTCGCTGTGCGGAGGCCCTTGCCCTTCTGCCACAGGAGGGCACCGGGGAGTGGAGCGGGCCGGCGCGCCTGGCCTTCGACCTGTCGCTGTCCAAGCTCCGCTGGGAGGCCGTGCGTGCGCTCGACGCCCTCGATGCCGCGATCGCGCACAGCTCGAGCGCGCTCCGCGGCACGGATTGGGGCAGCAGATGAGTGACGACCTCTCCGTCTCCGGCGGCGGGATGCACAGGGTCACCACTGCGGAGATCGGCGGCTACTCCGCTCAGCTTCGGCAGTTGTCGGAGGAGGTGGCGAGCTGTCGGATGCTGCTCGACCGGGTCGATCGCGTGGTCACGGGAGAGGACATCGTCATGGCGAACCTCCCGTATTCGGCGGCGCTCGCCGAGGGCGCCATCGACGAGGCACGCTTCTTTCTGGAGGCGCTGGTGATCGACGGGCAGATGCTCGCAGGCCTGCTCGACACCGCGGCATCCGGTTATGGCCTTGCTGAGGCGATGACCCAGTCGATGCTGCGGGAACTCGCCGGGAGGCAGGCCTACGGGCTGGGCGCGCTCATGTCATCCGTACCGGCGATCGGCGGGCTGTTCCTCCTCGGGGCCGGTGTCAGCGTCGCAGGTTTCGCCGCGCTGGCCGCGATCGACCAGGGCTCCCTGGTCGCGCGCTGGCTGGAGATGAACCGGGAGGTGCTCAACGATCCCCGCACCGTGGAGCTGGTGAGACTCGGGGTGATGAGCGTCGACGATTTCGGAGGCGGCCTGCTCGGCCTGCCCTCGGAGTTGGTCGCGTTCCTCGGCAGCGACCAGATCGCCGTGACCGGGCTCGCCGGCACGGCGACCGTGCTGACGGCGGGAGCCCGGGCGGTCGGTCTGCTCAGAGAGGGCCCCGTGGCGGCCACCCGCATGAGCAAGTCTCGGATCGACGCGACGGCGCCATCCGCGGTGCCCGCAGGTTTCGCCGACAGGGCGGCCCGCATCCCGCCGAGCCCTCAGCAGATTCGCATCGATCGCTACGAGGTCACGGGCGAGCCCGACCGCTTCGAGGTGTACATCGCGGGCACGAAGGACTTCTCACCCGTCACCGGAGAAGATCCGTGGGATCTGACGAGCAATCTGGGGCTCGTCTCCGGCAGCGAGCTCGCCGGCTCGACCCGCGCACTCGTACAGGCGATGGCCGACGCGGGCGTGACCGCGGAGACGCCCGTGATGCTGACCGGTCACTCGCAGGGCGCGATGCTCGCCATGGCGGTCGCGGGCTCGGGCGATTACGACGTGAGAGGCGTGCTCACCCTCGGTGGGCCGACCGGGCAGATGGACTCGCCCG
This sequence comes from Homoserinimonas aerilata, assembly GCF_006716125.1. Classification (NCBI taxonomy): domain Bacteria; kingdom Bacillati; phylum Actinomycetota; class Actinomycetes; order Micrococcales; family Microbacteriaceae; genus Homoserinimonas; species Homoserinimonas aerilata. The sequence continues at coordinate 54,887 of NZ_VFOM01000002.1, forward strand.
ATGTGCCCGTACTCAAGGTCGAACACGCGGGAGACCTCGTGATCGCCGCGGGCGGGCTCGAGAAGAGCACCACTGCCGTCATCGTCACCCGTGACCTCTTCGCCAACACCACCGTGCCGCTGGGCACGCTCCTGCCCTCCCATGATCTGTCGCGCTACCAGCAGACCGCCGCGCTCATCGATGGCAGTGGCGAAGCGCACGTGACCGCTGTGGGAAAGTCGTTCGACTCCTTCACCAGGGGCGCCGTGAGCGTCGAGACGAGCACCTGGCAGGCCCGTCGCATCAGCGAAGACGCGACGGCCACCCGCTGATGTGCGCGGTCACCGACGCCTGTGAAGCCGGGGTCAGGTTAGCGGCGGGCCGAGGAGCCCAACACCGGCCGCAGAACGATGGAGATCAGCCAGCTCAGGATGGCCAGCACCACGGCACCGAGAACACCCCACCAGAATCCGTCGACGACGAGGCCGAAGCCGAGCAGGCCGGTCAGCCAGGCCACCAGCATCAGCAGCAGCGCGTTGACGACGAGGGCGATCAGCCCGAGCGTCAGGATGTACAGCGGGAATGCGACGATGCGCACCAGATTGCCGATGAACCCGTTCACCACGCCGAAGACGAGAGCCACCAGCAGATAGGTGAGCACCACCGCCAGGGTGTCGCCAGGCGCGAACGGCACCACGCGCACACCGGCCACAAGGAGGGTCGTCAACCAGAGGGCGAGGGCATTGATCAGCAGGCGCACAAGAAAGCGGGACATGACCCCACTATCGCAGCCGACGCGGCGTCGATCAACGCTCGTGCGTAAAGTTGCATGGGTGACCACCGCAGAGAACCCGCCCGTGCGCATCCGCCCCGAGATCGCAGCGACACAGCCCTACCGACAAGGCAGGCAGGCCGCGCCGGATGCCTTCAAGCTGTCGTCGAACGAGAGCCCCTTCGCGCCGCACCCCGCCGTGACCGCCGCCATCGCCGAGGCCACGATCAATCGCTACCCGGATGCATCCGCTCAGGCACTGCGTGATGTGCTCGCCGCTCGCCATGGCGTCAGCAGCGACATGGTGCACGTGGGGGCCGGCTCCGTCTCGATCCTGTCGCAGCTCATCCAGGCCGTCGCAGGGCCCGGCGACGAGGTCATCTACTCGTGGCGCTCCTTCGAGGCCTACCCCGGGCTCGTCACCGTCGCCGGTGCGAACAGCGTTCAGGTGCCGAGTCTGACCGACCACCGGCACGACCTGCCCGCCATGGCCGCCGCCGTCACCGAGCGCACGCGCGCCATCATCGTCTGCTCCCCCAACAACCCGACCGGGACGATCGTCACAGAAGACGAGTTCACCGCATTCATGGCCGAGGTGCCCCGCAGCGTGCTCGTCATGTTCGACGAGGCCTACATCGAGTTCGCGGGGCCGGATGCGGCGCGCGGTCCTGCTCTGCTGGCCGAGCATCCGAATCTCGTCGTACTCAAGACCTTCTCCAAGGCGTACGGGCTCGCCGGCCTGCGCATCGGCTACGGCCTCGGTGCCCCATACATTCTCGACGCCGCGCGCGCCACCGCCATCCCGCTCTCCGTCACGGAGCAGGGCCAGCGGGCCGCGCTCGCCGCGCTCGCCCACGAGGACGACTACCGGCAGCAACTCGACGAGATCATCGCCAGGCGCGAACAGATCACGGATGCGCTCATCGCGCAGGGCTGGAAGGTGCCGCGCTCACACGGCAACTTCGTCTGGCTCCCGACAGGAGATTTCACGACCGCAGCAGCAGAGCTCTTCATGGAACGCGGCATCGTCGCCCGGGCGCTCGGGGAGGGCATCCGGATCTCCATCGGAGAGGCAGAATCTGTCGATACACTCCTAAAGGCTGCGGCAGAGGTTGTCGCCAAGCTACCGTCAGCCGCCCAGTAGGCCCGGTTAGATTGGAAAGTCGGCGATGCCGGATGCGACCCCTCGGGGGCGCAGCACGCCCGGTGAACCCGCCGCGGCGGCAGGACCAACGACCCGAAGGACAGCGGAGGTCACCCCTGTGACAGATAGCCCGACGACCGTACAGTTGCTCGACGCCAACGGCGTGCTCTCCACGGAAGGCGTCGCCGCCGACTACCTGAAGTATGTCGACGCGCTCAGCGATGACCAGCTCAGGACGTTCCACCGCGACATGGTCGTGGTGCGCCGCTTCGACCGCGAGGCGACCAATCTGCAGAAGCAGGGCGAGATGGGTCTGTGGGTCCCGAGCGTCGGCCAGGAGGCGGCTCAGGTCGGCTCGGCCTACGCGACCCGCGCACAGGACCACATCTTTCCCGCCTACCGTGAGCACGCCGTCGGCATGATCCGCGGCCTCGACCTGATCCACATCATCGAGTTGCTGCGCGGCAACACGCACGGCGGCTGGAACCCCGCGGAGACCGGCAACTTCCACCTGTACACCCTCGTCATCGGCTCGCACACGCTGCACGCGACCGGCTATGCCATGGGCATCCAGCTCGATGGGCGCGCCGGCACGGGCAACCCCTCCTCCGACGAGGCCGTCGTCGTCTACTTCGGCGACGGCGCCACCTCGCAGGGTGACGTCAGCGAGGCCTTCGTCTTCGCGGCCAGCTACCAGACCCCGCAGGTGTTCTTCCTGCAGAACAACCACTGGGCGATCTCGGTCCCCGTCGAGGTCCAGTCGCGCACGCCGCTCTACCTGCGCTCGGAGGGCTTCGGCATCCCCAGCGTTCAGATCGACGGCAACGACGTGCTCGCCAGTTTCGCCGTCACCGCCAAGCTCCTCGACGACGCCCGCGCCGGCCGCGGGCCGCAGCTCGTCGAAGCACTCACGTACCGCATCGGAGCGCACACCTCCTCCGACGACCCCACCAAGTACCGCAGCGATGAAGAGCTGCAGTCGTGGGTGGCCCGTGATCCGATTGCACGTTTCGAGGCATACCTGCGCTCGCGCGGGGAGTCCCAGCAGTTCTTCGACGATGTCGCGACCGAGGCGGAGGACTTCGCCGCGGACATTCGCCGCCGCACGCTCGAGCTCGCAAAGCCCTCCACCGACAAGATCTTCGACCACGTCTACTCGGAGGAGCATCCGGTGATCACGGAGCAGAAGAGATGGCTGGCCGACTACGAGGCATCGTTCGGAGGCGGCGCATGAGCGGGCAGTTCGAGGAGATGCCCCTCGCGAAGGCCCTCAACGCGGGCCTGCGCAAGGCGATGGAGGATGACAAGAAGGTCATCCTCATGGGCGAGGACATCGGCCCGCTCGGCGGCGTGTTCCGCGTCACCGAGCACCTGCAGCGCGACTTCGGCAAGCAGCGCGTAATGGACACCCCCCTCGCAGAGTCCGGCATCATCGGCACCGCGATCGGCCTGGCCATGCGCGGCTACCGCCCCGTCTGCGAGATCCAGTTCGACGGCTTCATCTTTCCCGGCTTCGACCAGATCACGACGCAGCTGGCGAAGATGACCAACCGGCATGAGGGGCAGGTGCGGATGCCTGTGGTCATCCGGGTTCCCTACGGCGGTCACATCGGCGCGGTCGAGCACCACCAGGAGAGCCCTGAGGCGTACTTCGCGCACACCCCCGGTCTGCGCCTGGTGAGCCCCAGCACGCCGCACGACGCCTACTGGATGATCCAGGAGGCCGTCGCCTCGAACGACCCGGTCATGTTCTTCGAGCCGAAGAGCCGCTACTGGCACAAGGGCCCCGTCGATCTCTCCGGCAACGGCGCAGAGCTGCACGCCACCAAGGTCGTGCGCACCGGTGACGACGTGACCGTGCTCGGGCACGGCGCCATGGTGAACGTGCTGATGCAGGCGGCCGAGATCGCCGCCGGCGAAGGACGCAGCGTCGAGGTCATCGACCTGCGCTCACTGTCGCCGGTTGACTACGACCCCATCGTCGAGTCGGTGCGCAAGACCGGTCGTCTCGTGATCGCTTCGGAGGCTCCCGGTTTCGTCGGCATCCCCTCCGAGATCGCGGCGACCGTCACCGAGCGTGCCTTCTACTCACTCGAGGCGCCCGTTCTGCGGGTTTCGAGCTTTGATGCGCCGTTCCCTCCTGCGAAGCTGGAGACGACGTACCTCCCCGACGCCGACCGCGTGCTCGAGGCGGTCGACAGGGCTCTCGCGTACTGACGCGGGCCACAACAGACAAGGACACAGCATGAGCGCATCCGAATTCCTGCTGCCGGACGTCGGCGAGGGGCTCACCGAGGCCGAGATCGTGTCGTGGAAGGTCAAGGCGGGCGACCAGGTCACCGTCAACCAGACCCTCGTCGAGATCGAGACGGCCAAGTCGATCGTCGAACTGCCGTCGCCGTTCACGGGTGTCGTCACCGCCGTGCTCGTCGAGGAGGGCGCGACGGTCGACGTCGGCACCCCCATCATCTCCGTCTCCACGGGTGCCGAGCCGGTGGATGCTCCCGCGCCGGCCCGCGGGCCCGCCGACGATGTGGTCGCCGACACGGCAGACACCATCTCCCCCGAAGATCAGGGGCCGGATGCCACGAAGGCCGACGACAAGCCGGGCGCGGTTCTCGTCGGCTACGGACTGAAGGGGCAGGTGGCCTCGCGCCGAGGCGCCCGGGCCGCCGCCATGCCGACCATCGACCCTGCCGGGCTTCGCCTCGATCGCGTGCCCGCGGCATCCGCATCGTCTGTCATCGCGAAGCCGCCGATCCGCAAGCTTGCGAAGGACCTCGGCGTCGACCTGAGCCAGGTGAACCCGAGCGGTCTCGCGGGCGAGATCCTGCGCGAGGACGTCGTTCGGGGGGCCTCGCAGGCGAGCGTGTTCCGCAACATCGAGACGCCGGCGTGGGGCGTCGATCGTGAGGAGTACATCCCGGTCAAGGGAGTGCGCAAGGCGATCGCGACGGGCATGGTCAAGAGCGCCTTCACGGCACCACACGTGGGTGTCTTCGTCGACGTGGATGCGACGCGCACGATGGAGTTCGTGAAGCGGCTGAAGAACTCGACCGACTTCGCGGGCGTGAAGGTCTCGCCGATGCTCGTCATGGCGAAGGCCATGATCTGGGCGGTGCGGCGCAACCCCACCGTGAACTCCACGTGGACGGATGAGCAGATCGTCGTGCACCACTACGTGAACTTCGGCTTCGCCGCGGCGACACCGCGCGGGCTCGTCGTGCCGAACATCAAGGATGCGCAGGAGTTGTCGCTGCGCGAACTCGCGCAGGCGATCGAGCAGATGACGAACGTTGCGCGCGACGGCAAACTGCAGCCGGCCGACATGTCGAACGGCACCATCACGGTCACCAACATCGGCGTCTTCGGGATGGACACGGGAACCCCCATCCTGAACCCCGGCGAGGTCGGCATCGTCGCGCTCGGCACGATCAAGCAGAAGCCGTGGGTGGTCGACGGTGAGGTTCGGCCGCGATTCGTGACGACGCTGGGCGCGAGCTTCGACCACCGCGTGGTCGACGGCGATGTCGCCAGCCGCTTCCTGGCCGATGTTGCGAGCATCATCGAGGAGCCGGCGCTGTTGCTCGACTGAGTGGGATGTGCGCGAGTGGCCATTTTGACAATGGTTATCAATAGCGTTTAGGGTTGTGATCCGGGCCGAACGCGCCCGAATCCCTGAACTAGAACAGGTCACTCCGTGACGAAACAGCACCGCTCCCTTTCAATCCTCGCGCTCGTCTCCGCGGCCGCACTCGCCCTCACCGGCTGCGCGGCATCCGCCGAACCCGACGACGGCAGGCTCAGCATCGTCGCCTCCACGAACGTCTACGGCGACATCGCCTCCGCCGTGGCCGGCGATCTGGCAAGCGTGACGAGCATCATCGACAGCGCCGCGCAGGACCCGCACAGCTACGAGGCGACAGTGCAGGACCAGCTCGCCCTCTCGCGTGCCGACATCGTCATCGAGAACGGCGGAGGCTACGACCCCTTCGTCGACACCATGCTCTCGTCGGTCGACAGCAGCGGAATCGTCGTGATCTCGGCATCCGAGGTCTCCGGCCTGATGCCCGGTGCTGAGGACAACCACGCGGAGGACGACCACGCCGCGGATGACCACGATCATGCCGACGACGCGCATGCCGACGATCACGCCGGCCACGATCACGTCGCGGGCTTCAACGAGCACGTCTGGTACAGCTTCGAGGCCATGGACCGGCTTGCCCACGAACTCGCGCATGAGCTCGGCGCGCTCGACGCCGCAAACGCGGCAGCCTACGAGACGAACTACGAGTCGTTCTCGGCGCAGTTGCAGTCGCTCACGGACGAGGCCGAGGCGCTCCATTCGCAGCACGCGGGTGAGGGCGTCGCGATCACCGAGCCCGTGCCGCTGTACCTGTTCGAGGCGATCGGCCTCGTCAATCACACTCCGGATGCCTTCAGCGAGGCCGTCGAGGAGGGCAGCGAGGTCTCCCCCAGCGTGCTCCTGGCGACCATCGCGGAGGTCGAGGGCGGCGAGGTGAGGCTGCTCGCCTACAACGAGCAGACCGCGGGCGCCGAGACCGAGAGGCTTCTGGATGCCGCCACGCAGGCCGGCATCGCGGTGATCGCCCTCACGGAGACACTGCCGGAGGGATCCGGTTACATCGACTGGATGAGCGACAATCTCGCGGCCATCGCGGGGGCACTCGCCTGAGCGACCGGACTATCGTTGAGGGTCGCCGGAATGCCGGCGGCCCTCACCCGTTGAAGATGAAGACAATGAGCGAAACGACAGGCGAACACGCCTCCGCACCCTTGGCCGCGACGGCCGACCCTGTGCTGCGGATGCGATCGGCGACCCTGAGGTTCGGCGATCGGGTGCTCTGGAACAGGCTCAACCTCGATGTCAGGCCCGGCGAGTTCATCGCCGTCCTCGGCCCCAACGGCACCGGAAAGACGAGCCTGCTCAAGGCCATCCTCGGCCAACAGTCGCTCAGCTCCGGCACCTTGGAACTCCTCGGCCGGCCGGTGGGACGCGGCAGCCGCCAGATCGGCTACATCCCGCAGCAGAAGCTCATCGAGCAGGGCACCCCGTTGCGCGCCCGCGACCTCGTCACGCTCGGCATCACCGGCCACCGTTGGGGGCTTCCCGTCTCCTCCCCCGCCGTGCGCCGTCGCGTCGACGAGGTGCTCGAGAGTGTCGGCGCCACCTCTTTCGCGGGTGCGCCCGTCGCGAGCCTCTCCGGCGGTGAGCAGCAGCGCATCCGTGTCGGCCAGGCCATCGCCGACAGCCCGAAGCTGCTGCTCTGTGACGAGCCGCTCATCTCGCTCGACCTCAACCATCAGCATGTCGTGAGCGAACTCATCGACGAACGGCGCAAGGCCCTGCGCACGGCCGTGCTCTTCGTCACGCACGATGTGAACCCCATCCTCGACAAGGTCGACCGGGTGCTCTATCTGGCGGGCGGCAACTTCAGGATCGGCACGCCGGAGGAGGTGCTGCGCTCCGAGGTGCTGTCGTACATGTACGGCACGCCCGTCGAGGTCATCCGCACCCGCGGCCGCGTCGCCGTGCTGGGCGCCCCCGAGGGCTACGGGGTGCACGATCACCTTGAGCACCACGTCGACGACGGGTGGCACCGATGATGGCGCAGCTCAGCGACGTCATGACGGCGCTCTTCGACTTCACCGACTACGGCGATCTGCTGTACCTGGTGCGCAACTCGCTCATCGCGGGCGCCATCCTCGGCATCGTCGGCGGCCTCATCGGCCCCTTCGTCATGAGCCGCGATCTGGCCTTCGCGGTGCACGGCATCAGCGAGCTGTCGTTCGCGGGGGCCGCCGCGGCCCTACTCCTGGGTGTGAATGTCGTCGCCGGCTCGATCGGTGGCTCGCTCATCGCCGCGGTGCTCATCGGGCTGCTCGGCACGCGCGCCCGCGAACGCAACTCCATCATCGGCGTTCTGATGCCCTTCGGCCTGGGTCTCGGCATCCTGTTCCTCTCCCTCTATGAGGGGCGCACGGCCAACAAGTTCGGCCTGCTCACGGGACAGATCGTCTCGGTCGACAACCCGCAACTGGTGCTCATGCTCGTGATCTCGGCGATCGTGGTCACCGGTCTGCTCGTGATCTGGCGCCCGCTCATCTTCGCGAGCGTCGACCCGGATGTCGCGCGCGCCAGGGCGGTACCCGTCACGGGCCTCTCCATGGCATTCATGGTGCTGCTGGGTCTCGCGACGGCCATCAGCATCCAGATTGTCGGCGCACTTCTCGTGATGGCGCTGCTCGTCACGCCCGCGGCCGCGGCCATGCGCGTGACCTCCTCGCCCGTGAAGACGCCGCTGCTGAGCGTGCTGTTCGCCGTCGTCTCCGTCGTGGGCGGCATCATGCTGTCGCTCGGCGGGGCGCTGCCGATCAGCCCGTTCGTCACAACCATCTCGTTCCTCATCTACATCGTGTGCCGTGTGATCGGCTGGTACCGTGAGCGCAACGGACTGGATGCGAGGAGACAGGCGGCGTCGAGCCCCCAGGTGATGCTGTGATGAGTGCGGATGTGAAGAAGCGGAACACGTGGCAGCGCGAGGCCGTGCGCGAGGCGCTCGCCCGCAACGACGGTTTCGTCAGTGCGCAGACCCTGTTCTCGTCGCTGCGCGACGGCGGCAGCACGATCGGCCTCGCGACGGTGTACCGCGCGCTCGCCGACCTGGCTTCGGGCGGCGAGGCCGACACGCTGCAGCAGGAGGGCGAGAGCCTGTTCCGGGCGTGCTCGCTGAGCGGCCACCACCACCACCTGATCTGTCGCAACTGCGGAACCACGGTCGAGATCCAGGCGGATGCTGTGGAGCGGTGGGCGCACGAGGTCGCGGCCGAGCACGGTTTCACCCGGGCGGAGCACGTCGTCGACGTCTTCGGGCTGTGCGCGGCCTGCTCTGCGCAGCTCCCAGCTTGAGAAACAGGCAGACAGCCCGTACTATTTACAGGTTGGGCGTTCTGCCCACATGTGCGCACAATCATCCACTGGCAATATCCGGGTGAGTGGTGCGCGCCGACAAGAGATCTTGGGTAGGGCAGACCGCCCTACGGTATCGAGAAGAGGGTGACCATGGCAGCAACCTGCCAGGTGACCGGAGCCATTCCCGGCTTCGGACACAACATTTCACATTCGCACCGCCGCACGAAGCGCCGCTTCGACCCGAACGTGCAGAAGAAGACCTACTACGTGCCGTCGCTTCGCCGCAACGTCACGCTGCAGCTGAGCGCCAAGGGCATCAAGGTCATTGACGCCCGTGGCATCGAGTCGGTCGTCAAGGACCTGCTCGCACGTGGGGAGAAGATCTAGTGGCCAAGGCACAGGACGTTCGTCCGATCATCAAGCTCCGCTCCACCGCGGGCACCGGGTACACCTACGTGACCCGCAAGAACCGCCGCAACAACCCTGACCGCCTCGTGCTGAAGAAGTATGACCCCGTCATCCGCCAGCACGTCGAATTCCGCGAGGAGCGCTAACCATGGCGAAGAAGAGCATGATTGCCAAGAACGAGCAGCGCAAGGTCATCGTGGCGCGTTACGCCGCGAAGCGCCTTGAGCTGAAGAAGGCGCTCGTCGACCCCGCCTCGACGGACGAGCAGCGCGAGGCCGCCCGCCTGGGCCTGCAGAAGCTTCCCCGCAACGCATCGCCGGTCCGCGTTCGCGGCCGCGACTCGATCGATGGGCGCCCCCGCGGCTTCCTCAGCGAGTTCGGTGTTTCGCGTGTTCGCTTCCGCGACATGGCTCACCGGGGCGAATTGCCCGGAATTACCAAGTCAAGCTGGTAAATTCGAGCTAAATGTGAGGCTGACTACTGCTAGCCTCCATACGTTCAACTGCCAACCGATCGACATTCCGGGTCATTCTCACGAATGGTCAGGTTTGAACTGCAGAGCATAACGTCCGAGGAGGACTTCACATGGCTGACAAGTCACTAAACCGTACCGAGCTCGTCGCGGCTGTTGCCGCAGCATCCGGCCAGAGCCAGGCTGCTGTCAACTCGACGCTCGACGCGTTCTTCAACACCGTTGCGACCGAGGTCGGCAAGGGCACGAAGATCTCCATCCCCGGATGGCTTTCGTTCGAGCGCACCTTCCGTGCCGCTCGTGCCGGCCGCAACCCCTCCACCGGTGAGGCCATCGAGATCAAGGCCGGCCACAGTGTCAAGGTCAGCGCCGGCAGCAAGCTGAAGGCAGCCGCGAAGTAGTATTCGCTTCACGCACCGCAAGGGGCGCCACCCGTCAGGGGTGGCGCCCCTTCGCGTTTCACGGACGCGTCAGTGATGGCAGGGTGAGGATCTCGGCGCCGTCGTCGGTGATGGCGATCGTGTGCTCGCTGTGAGCTGTGCGGCATCCGGTCACGCTCCGAAGCGTCCACCCGTCGGCATCGGTCACGAGTTCGTCGGTGTCGGCCATCACCCAGGGCTCCAGGGCGAGCAGCAGCCCCGGGCGCAGCTGGTATCCGCGGCCGGGCCGGCCGGTGTTCGAGACGTGCGGGTCCTGGTGCATCGTCGCTCCGATGCCGTGACCCCCGAACTCGACGTTGATCGGGTAGCCCGCCTCGCTGAGCACCGAGCCGATGGCGTGTGAGATGTCGCCGATGCGGGCCCCGGGCGCGGCGGCGGCGATTCCCGCGCTCAGTGCGCGCTCGGTCGCGCCGATCATCGCCAGGCTCTCCGCAGGCTGTGAGGCGCCGACGACGAAGCTGATGGCGGAGTCGGCGGCGATTCCGTCGAGGAGTACGGCGAGATCCAGCGTCAGCAGGTCTCCGTCGGCGAGCGTGTAGTCGTGCGGTAGGCCGTGGAGCACAGCGTCATTGACGGCCGTGCAGATGTAGTGGCCGAACGGCCCGCGCCCGAAGGAGGGCGCATAGTCGACGTAGCAGGACACGGCGCCAGCGTCGATGATCATGGCCTTGGCCCAGCGGTCGATGTCCAGAAGGTTCGTGCCGACCGTGATGCGACCCTTCAGCGTGTGCAGGATGTCTGCGACCAAGGTGCCTGTCGCGCGGGCGCGCACCAACTCGGCGGGGTTGAGGATCTCGATCATGCGGCGCCCTTCAGTGAAGCAATCGTCATCCGGGCATCAGTGTGCCGCCGCGGATCTACAGTCTGAGCCCCCACACACAACGGCGGCTGGTCTCAAGCGTATAAGGGCAGCGTGGCGAGCCCGGCACGCAACCACTGAAAGCCATCAGCGACCGCGCGGGCGCACAGCCGCGCTCGCCTAGGCTTGAGGGGTGACCAGGCTCGTACGCATCGCCGGTCCAGCGCTCCTGCTGGCCGTCTCGTTCGCGGCACTCGTCGCGGCACTGCTGTACGGCGGAGGGGCGGATGCGCCGCAGTTCACCGACCCCGGCCCTGTCGTGCGCTTCGGCCTGCCGATCGCCAAACTGCTCGTCAACCTGGGCGCGGCGACCGCGATCGGTGCCCTCGTGCTCGCCAGCTTCGCGCTCGCGAGAGACGAGGACGCCTGGGGAGTCTCCATCGACATCGCGGCTGCCGGCGCGGCCGTCTGGGCCGTCGCATCCGCCGCCACAGCGTTCCTGACCTTCATGAACGTGTACCAGCAGCCCATCTCATCTGATCCGGCGTTCGGGCGCATCCTCGGCCAGTTCGTCACCGAGACGGAACTGGGCGTGTCCTGGTTGGTGACGATCCTCATCGCCGCGGCCGTGACCGCGCTCTGCTTCGCCGTGCGGCACCCCATCGCCGTCGCCTTCGTGACGGTGCTCGCCGTCGCGGGCCTCGTTCCGATGGCGACACAGGGGCACGCGGCAGGCACGGCCGGTCATGACGCCGCCGTCAACGCGCTCGGGCTGCACCTCGTCTTCGCCGCCGTCTGGCTGGGCGGCCTGATCGCGATCGTGCTGCTGCAGCGCACCCTCGACCGCGGGCGCATCGTCGAGGTCATCGAACGCTATTCGACGCTCGCGATCGTGTGCTTCGTGGTCGTCGCCATCTCCGGCTATGTGAGCGCGGCCCTGCGCATCGGCAGCCTCGACAGGCTGCTCACCGACTACGGCATCCTCGTCCTCGTCAAGGTTCTCGCCCTGCTCGCGCTCGGCTTCTTCGGCATGCTGCACCGCCGCTTCGTCATCGCCCGGATGCGCGTGGCCGGGCCGGGCAGGCGCGGCTACTTCTGGTGGCTGGTCGTCGCCGAGCTCGGCTTCATGGGGCTCGCCTCGGGCGTCGCTGCGGCGCTGGCCCGTACGGCGACGCCGGTGAAGGAGGAGGTCGTGGTCTTCACCCCGGCGACGATCCTCACGGGCGAACCGCTGCCCGCACCGCCGACGCCGATGTCGTTCCTCACCGAGTGGCGCTTCGACTCGCTGTGGACGCTCGTGGTCGTGTTCCTCGCCTTCTTCTATCTGGCCGGCGTGTGGCGGCTGCACCGGCGCGGCGACCGCTGGCCGGGCTTACGCACCGTGAGCTGGCTGGCCGGGCTCGTGCTGCTGTTCTATGTGACCAACGGCGCGCTGAACGTGTACGAGAAGTACCTGTTCAGCATGCACATGCTCGGCCACATGCTGCTGACGATGATGATCCCGGTGCTGCTGGTGCCGGGTGCGCCCGTGACGCTCATCTCGCGCGCGGTGCGCAAGCGCAACGACGGCAGCCGCGGCGTGCGGGAATGGGTGCTGTGGGCGGTGCATTCGCGCTACGCGGCCGTGCTGGCGAACCCGATCGTGGCGGCCGTGCTGTTCGCCGGCTCGCTCTGGGTCTTCTACTACTCGCCGCTCTTCCGCTGGGCGACGACCGAGCATCTGGGTCACCAGTGGATGATCGTGCACTTCCTGCTCACGGGCTACCTCTTCGTGCAGGCGCTCATCGGCGTCGACCCCGTCCCGTACCGCGCGCCGTACCCCCTGAGGTTGCTCCTGCTGCTCGGCACGATGGCGTTCCACGCCTTCTTCGGGCTCGGGCTCATGATGGGCCAGGGGCTGCTCCTGGCCGACTGGTACGGCGCCATGGGCTGGGGCACGGATGCTCTGGCAGACCAACAGGCGGGCGGCGGCATCGCCTGGAGCATCGGAGAGATCCCCACCATCATCCTGGCCATCAGTGTGGCCATATCGTGGTCGCGCAGCGACGCGAAACTCACGAAGAGACTGGACCGCAAGGCCGACCGCGACGGCGACTCCGACCTGCGCGCCTACAACGAGATGCTCGCGAAGCGGGCCGAGCACGACCTCGAGTGAGGCTCGCGAGTGGTCAGAACTCGCCCCCAAGCGCATCATCTTGGGGCGGATATCGACCACTCACGCGGCCCGCGCGGGCTGGGTGCGGTCGCTCAGCGCGGGGTGAAGGTAATGCCGCCGTCTGCGGTGAATGTGACCAGGTAGGAGACGGTGAAGGTGACGTCCTCGCTGAGGGTCGACACTGTGCCGTCGAACAGGGACATCACGTCGGCGGTGAGGCGCGCGCTCCCCGCGGCGGGCGGAACCAGCCACGTTCCACTCGTCTCGCCCGGCTCGATCGCCACGCTCGGGTAGGTGACCATCGACCATCCGGGCAGCCCCACGATGCGGTTGCTGATGGACTTGCCGAAGGGGCATCCGGTCGGCTGCAGCACCTGCTGGGTGGCGCAGTCGTCGAGATAGGAGGCGAGCTCCTCATCGACGGCGTCGACGAAGGCAGCACTGGCGCGCACCTCGAGCGTGAAGCGTTCGGTCGTGGCCGGCGAGCCCAACAGCAGGGTCGCGGGCTCGGCCTCGAGAAAATCGGAGCTGTACTCGAGCGTGTACGAGCCGGGCACGAGCACCTGAAAGCCGTTCGCCTGATCGGCCCCCTGCTCGGCGACGACGGTGACCCCGTTGACGTCGAACTCGACGGTGTTGTGTGGCACCACCTCGAGCACCCCGAGCGGCGAGGAGGCGAACTCCCACGACGAGAACACACCCAGATGCGGGCCCGTGTGGCGTACGGAGAAGGTGGTGGCGCCGCGGCTGCCGGCGGCGAGCACATATTCGACGGTGACGTTGTGCAGACCGTCGCCCTCGTCGACATCGGAGACGACCGAGGCATCCTGCAGCTGCCCCATGGCGTCGCGACGCAGCAGTGCGGGGCTCGCCTCGACCGTCGCGCCCTCGCCGACACCGGGCATCGCGAGGGCGGCGGCGACGTCGTGCCGTTCGAGCGCGCCCATGTACGAGGAGACGAAACCGGATGCGCTGAACACCGTGCTGTTGAGGGCGAGCACGGTGCCGAAGAAGCCCAGCAGCAGAACGGCGGCAGCGATCGCGAAGCCCACAGCGGGGGAGAGGGAGCGTGATGTTCGGGCGGCGGATGCGGGGGCGCCCGACTCCTCCTCACCGTGCGCCGAATCCATCCCGCCATCCTAAGCGGAGGCGCTGAACGACGGATGCCCGGCCCGCGCCCGGTAGATTGGTCGGGCACGATGACCACGGCAGGAGGGCGAGAGTGGAAGACATCACGCTCTCTGCGGAGCAGGCGGCCGTGTTCGAGGCGATCGAGACGACACGGGAGAACATCTTCGTCACCGGCCGCGCCGGCACCGGCAAATCGACGCTGCTGAACCACCTGTCGTGGAACACATCCAAGCAGGTCGTCATCTGCGCGCCCACGGGCGTCGCCGCGCTGAACGTGGGCGGGCAGACCATCCACTCGCTGTTCCGGCTGCCGATCGGCGTCATCGCCGACCACGGCATCGAACAGAATGCGGATGTTCGCAAGCTGCTGAACACGATCGACACGCTGGTCATCGACGAGGTCTCCATGGTGAACGCCGACCTCGTCGACGCCATAAACCGCAGCCTCCGCCAGGCCCGGCAGCGCCGCGAGGAACCGTTCGGCGGCGTGCAGGTGGTCATGTTCGGCGACCCGTACCAGCTGGCACCCGTGCCCGGCGACAGCGACGAGCGTGCCTACTTCGCCGACAACTACCGATCCATGTGGTTCTTCGACGCGAAGGTGTGGAACGACACCTCACTGCGCATCTTCGAGCTGGGCGTCATCCACCGCCAGCACGAAGAGGAGTTCAAGTTCATGCTCAACGCCGTGCGCCACGGCATGGTGACGGCCGAGATCGCGCAGCGGCTCAACGAGACAGGCGCGCGGCCGGCCCCCGTCGACGACGCGATCACGCTGGCCACGCGCAACGACACCGTCAATCGCATCAACGCGAGCTCGCTCGCGAAGCTCGGCGGCGCGGCGAAGACGGCGCGGGCGGAGGTCTCGGGCGACTTCGGCGGGCGGGCCTACCCCGCCGACGAGAACCTCGAACTCAAGGTGGGGGCGCGGGTCATGTTCCTGCGCAACGACGGCGACCAACGCTGGGTGAACGGCACCGTCGGCCGGGTCACCCGCATCGACTCGACCGTGCGGGTCGAGGTCGACGGCACCGAGCACGAGGTTCTGCCCGCCGTGTGGGAGAAGATCAAGTACAGCTACTCGGCGTCCACCAAACAGTTGCGCCGCGAGATCGTGGCCGAGTTCACGCAGTTTCCGCTGCGGCTCGCCTGGGCGGTCACCATCCACAAATCGCAGGGCAAAACGTACGAGCGCGCCGTCATCGACCTCGGCCAACGCTCCTTCGCCCCCGGGCAGACCTACGTCGCCCTCAGCCGAATCACGGCACTCGACGGCCTCTACCTGACGAGGCCGCTGCGGCCATCCGACATCATCGTCGACGACAACGTGCGCCGCTTCATGTCGCAGGCTGCCACAGTGCCGGGCATCGCCGCCTCCTAGCCTGCCGCCCCCTGCGCCGCCCCTTGCGCTGATCGAGCCGCCGCCCCCGCGGTGATCGAGCCTGCCGAAATCAAGCCTGCGAGTTCAACAGGAGATTGTGGGCGACGCGCGGGGAGCGGCGGCGAAACCCGGCGTGTCGCGAAGAATCTCCTGTTGAGTGAGTCGGTGGAGGCGGAGATGGCCGGGCGGGGTGTGCTCGGGGGGAGATTTCGACAGGCTCAATCAGTCGTAGGGGCGGCCCAATCGGCAGGGAAGGGCGGCCGATCGGCAGGGGAAGTGGGGCCTGGCCAGCGGGGAGGGGTGGGTGCCGGACCAGCGGGGAAGGGGTTCGTTCGGCAGGAGATTGTGGGCGGCGCGCCGGGAACGGGTGGTGGAGCCCGGCGTGTCGACGAGCATCTCCTGTTGAGCGCAGGCGCGAGTGGCGCGGTGCAGCGCAGAGGTGGAGCGGGCGCGGTGGCGAGGGGCGCGCGGGCGGCGGAGAGGCGAGAGGCGAGAGGGGGAGGGAGTGGGCGCGCGGTCGCCGTTAGGCGGCGGCCTTTGCCGCCGCGAGGTCCTCGAAGAGCTCCGTGTTGAAGCGGTAGGCCAGCAGAACCTCGTCGATGACGCGCTCGCGCTCCTCCGGCGACCAGTCCACAGCATCCAGCTGCTCGCGGTACTCGTTCTTGAACTCGGCGGGCGACGCGATCTGGTCGAAGATGTAGAAGCCGACGCCGTTCGTGTCGAAACCGAAGTGGCGCTGCATGACCTTGTAGATGTGCTGCCCGCCCGAGAGGTCGCCGAGGTAGCGCGTGTAGTGGTGGGCGATGAATCCGCCCGTCCAGTCGGCGACCTCGTTCACGCGGTCGACGTAGCGCTGCGTGGTGGGCAGCGGGGTGATCTGTGCGCGCCAGTCCGCGCCGAGCAGGAACTCGAGGTCCGCCTCGATCGCGGGCAGGCGTGTGAGCTGCGGCGTGATGAATGCGGATGCGATGGGGTCGTCGGCGAGGCGGGCGGCGGCCGCCTCGATCGCCTCGTAGATGAAGAAGTGCTGGGCGACGAGCGCAACATAGTCGTCACGCGTGCCGGTGCCCTTCATGAGGTCGGTCATGAAGCCCGCACCCTCGCTCTGGCCGTGGCTGGTCCAGGTGCGCTCGCGGAGGGCCTGGGAGAAGGGAATGACGGTCACGAAGGGTCTCCAAAGATTGGGTTAGGCAACCCTAATATAGTAGCGGGTTACTGACACGTTGTCAGCACATTTGCGTAACTGTGACCCGAAACCGTGGCCTGAAACCCCGAAAAGGTAGTTCAGTGCGGTCGCGGCGACACGCCCAGCGTCGCGCAGGCCTTGTCGTAGAGCACGACGATCTCTCGACGGATCTCGGCGCGCTCCGAGATCTCGGCCGTCCAGGGCACGGTCAGTGCCTGCGCTTGGCCGGCGGCGCTGTACGTCCACTGCCCGCCGTGCTGGTCGAGGTCGATCATGGTCGCCGACTCGGCATCCGGTGTTCCGAAGGCGCGCGCGATGAGCAGATTGTCGTCGCTGTGGTCGTCGTTCATGTGGTGGAGCACTGCGGCGATGACGTCGGGGGTGAAGGTGTTCTGTGAAGTTGGCACGAAACATACGGTACCCGGTGCCGGTTCTGCGCGACTATGGGGTATGCCCATCACACCTGACACGAAGAACTGGACCTGGGTGCTGGAGCGCCCGTGCCCCGAATGCCATTTCGACGCCTCCACCTTCAGCTCGCGCGATGTCGCGGAGATGGTGCGCTCGAATGCGGATGCGTGGCCGACCATTCTGAGGCATCCGGATGCGTCGGTGCGGCCGAATGACACGACCTGGTCGCCCCTGGAGTATGCGGCTCATGTGCGTGACGTGTTCGGCCTGTTCCGTGCGCGGCTGCAGCTCATGCTCGACGAGGTCGACCCGGTCTTCGATGACTGGGATCAGGACGAGACGGCCGTGCGTGAGCGCTACGGCGAGCAGGATCCGGGCACTGTAGCCCGCGAGTTGGTCGCCGCAGCCGCAGAGATGGCCGCGCTGCTGGACTCGGTCGACAACCAGGCGTGGGGTCGCACGGGTCGCCGCAGCGATGGCGCGAGCTTCACGATCGACACCTTCGCGAAGTACCTGATTCACGACTCGCTGCACCACCTCTGGGATGTGAGGTAGCTCAGCCTCGACTGCGGATCAGCTGCCGAGGGATGCCCGCAGCGGCCACTTCTGGTTGTCGAGGATGAACTGGGCGCAGCGGCCGTCGAGCGAGTTGACGACGATGGGCGCCATCAGGTTGGTGGTCGTGGTGCCGTCGGTTCCGGGGTTCGCGACGACGAGCACGAGGGCGTCGTCGGCGGAGGTGAGGCCGATCTCGTCGGCCTGTTCGTCGCTGAGCTCGGGGGAGTAGGCGGGCAGGTAGACGCCGGCATCGAGAACGAAGATGCGCGGGCCGCCCGGCGCCTGCAGGGTGAAGAGGCCGACGGCACCGGCTACGGGCGTGAGCAGGAAGTCGGTGTGCGGGGCGAAGCCGGGGGGCGGCGTGATGAAGCGCAGCTCGGCGATGGGCGCGTTCGGGCGGGCACCGGCGGGGCGTGTGTTCACGGGGCGGCCGATGGCCTGTGCGGTGCTCATCGCAGGAAGTCCATCAGCGTCGGCTGCAGAACGCGGGCTGTCACAGAGAGCGTCGACTGGTAGGTCAGCTCCTGCACCTGCAGGTCGATGAGGGCCTTGGCCAGGTCGAGGTCCTCGACGTCGGAGCGCTGGATCTCCAGCGCGACCGTCTGGTTCACGTTCGTCTCCTTGGCGTTCAGAATCTGCGAATGTCGCGCTCCGATGGTGGCTTGGGCGCCACGAACGGCCTCGAGGCGTGTGTCGAGCTCCCCGATCCGGGTGCTCACATTGGTGCCGCTGCGCAGGTCGGCCACGATGTTGTCGACGAGGGCGAAGACGGATGTCGCTCCGGTTCCGAAGACCTCGTCGCCACTCGCGTCGACCCGCACGGTGGTGACGGCGTCGATGCGACGCTCGACCGTGGCACCCGCAGCTCCCGTGTAGCTGTAGTCGGGGTTGAAGGCGACTCCCGCATCCGAGCTGCCGGCGAAGATGGAGCGGCCCAGATACTGGGAGTTGGCGCGGGTGAGGAGCTCGGAGCTGAGGCCCTCGAGTTCGACGGCGATGGCCTCCTTGGCGGTGGGCGACATGGAGCCGTCGTTGGCGCCGCGCACGGTGAGATCGCGCACGCGGTTCAGGAGGCTGTCGACCCCCATGAGAGTGGAGTCGACGGTGCTGAGCCATCCGTCGCCGTCGGAGATGTTGCGGGAGTACTGCTCGGTGGCCCGCTGCGCGGCGCGCACCTGCAGCGAACTGGCCGTGCCGGTGGGGTCGTCGGAGGGCTTGCCGATCTTCTTCAGGCTGGAGGCCTGATCTTGAAGCCGGCCCAGGGCGGCCTTGTTCAGGTCGAGGTTCTGCTGAGCATTGCGCATCAGCAGATTGGATGTCGTGCGCGTGATCATGGCTTACCTTCCGACGAGGCCGGTGCGGTTGATGAGGGTGTCGAGCATCTCGTCGACGGCGGTCATGACGCGCGCGGCACCCTGATAGGCGAGCTGGAAGCTCATCATGTTGACGTTCTCCTCGTCGAGGTCGACGGAGGAGTGCGAGAGCTGGGAGCCGATGGCGGAGCCTGCGGCGAGATCGGCGAGGCCGGACTGCTGGGCCGCCGTGCGGGAGGCGACGCCGATTCCGGTGACGATCGACGACCAGAGCGAGTCGGCGCCGTCGCGGGCGGTGCCGAGCTGCGCGAGCTGGTCTGCCACGCTGCCGTTGTAGCCGCCGGCCCCGGGGAGGGCCGAGGCGATGCCGTCGACGGATGTCGGCACGACGCTGAGGCCGAGTGCGGCGGGCATGCCCGCGGAGAAGCCGAAGAAGTCGAGGTTGGTGGCCCCGGACTTGCTCTCGCCCGTGCGGTGCACCATGTTGACCTTGTCGGCGAGCAGCTGGGCGAGGGAGTTGTACGACTCGGCCGCCTCGGCGATGGCGCCGCCCGTCTGGCTGCCGTCGGAGGGAGCAAGCATGGCCAGTGCGCCGCCGAGCTCGCCGCCGCTGAGGGCGATCGCGCCCGGGCGGTGCGCCCATTCGAGATGGATCGGGTCGCCGTCGCGCATGAGATAGCTGCCGCTCGTCTTCACAGGCTTGAAGGTCTCGCCCGAGACGAGGGGGTTGCCGCCGATGAGCACCTCGTACTCGCCGTCGGCGTTCTCGCGGGCGACGCCGCCCGAGAGGGTTGCGATGGTCGTGGCGAGATCGGCACGCTTGTCGAGCATCTCGTTGACGTTGCCGCCCGCGTTCTGGGTCGAGCGGATGAGCTTGTTGAGATCGGCGAGCTGGACGCCCGCGTTGTTGAGCTCGGCGACCATGCCGTCTGCCTGCTGCCGCAACTGCGACCACTGGGTCTCGGCATCCGTGTAACCGCGAGCGATCTGGGAGGCGAGCACGCCCGCCTTCTCGAGCAGCACCCCCGCGGCCGCCGGCTCGCCGGCCCGGTTGGAGACGTCATGCCAGGCGGCCCAGAAGTCCTGCAGCTGGGCGGAGAGGCCGTTCTCGCCGGGCTCCTGCAGTGTCGCCTCGAGCGAGGCCATGGCGTTCGCCTGAACGCCCCAGTAGCCGGCGCTCGCCGTGGTCGTGCGCACCTTGGCGTCGAGGAAGATGTTGCCGAGGCGGGCGATTCCCTCGGTGGAGACACCCTGGCCGACGCGGATGCCGTTCGAGAGAACGCCCGTGTTGGCGACCCCGCCGATGGACGATGTGGTGATGCGCTGCCGGGTGTAGCCGGACGTGTTGGCGTTGGCGATGTTCTGGCCGACCACGTCGAGCCCCAGCCGGGCGGCGGTGAGGGCGGTGTAGGCGGTGTTCAGTCCGCTGAATGTGCTCATAGGGCTGCTCAGAGTCTCTTGTCGATCAGGCGGGCGTCGGCGCCGCTGCTGGCGGTTCCGCTGGAGTCGTAGGTGCCGGCATCCGGCGACAGGCTTGCGAGGGTCTCCTGCGTGGAGCGCAGGGCGGAGCGCAGGAACTGCTCGTTGAGGTCGCGCAGCTGCTGGATCTCGGCGGTCAGCTCGGTCATGGCCCGCAGATGGTTGTCGAAGATCTCGCCCCAGGGGCCCTCGGGGGCGTGGGTGACGAGCTCGCGCAGGGATGCATCGGAGCCGGCGCCCCACTCCTCGGCGAGGGCGGCGACCTCGATGGCGCGGTTCAGGCCGGAGTCGCGGAGGCGCTCGAGAACCTGCTCGACCTCTCGCGTGGCGTGCGAGAGCCAGCGGGCCTTACCTGCCGTGAGCAGCAACTGCTCCTCTTCGAGCTTGAAGAGCAGCAGTTCGAGAAGCTCGCGTTCGCGCCACAGGATGGCGGAGACCTCATTCGCGCCCATCGCTCCCCTGCTTCCTGTCGGCATTGCCTCGTGTCGCCTGCACGGTCTGTGCGGGTCACTGGCCACTATCGGCAAGGCTAGCCGCTGCGTAAGACACGGATGCGCTCAAAAACGAGCGAATTACACCGTTGTAATGCTCCCCCAGTTGTGGGGAGCAGTTCCCCCGGAGGGGGGGCAGGTGAACAAAGATTTAACCTGGCAGGACGCCTTTTGTTGCGTACAACCTCATAGTGTTTGCGCTATGGCAGTCGAAGCGATTCGAAGGTCAACCTGGCGGTGACGGCCAGAAAAAGGTGATCGAGCGATCACGGCAGGCGCCGAGGCCCGAAACTTCTGCATCAGCCGGCACGATCACATGAGTAGTACTGCACCACCACGCTTACCCGCGTTCTGTTCCATTTAGTTTTGCTGCACAACGGGGGTCCTGCTGTTGAACCGCATTGAAAGAAACCAGTTGGTGATCGACAACCTGCCACTGGTGGGTTACCTGGTGTCGGAGCTGTGCGCTCGCGCCACTCATCTGTCGAGAGACGATCTCGCCTCTGTCGGCGCCATCGGCCTCATCACCGCGGCCGAGTCGTTCGACTCGAGCCTCGGCATCCCCTTCGGCGCCTTCGCCCGCAAGCGCATCACCGGCGCCTTCGCCGACGAGCTGCGCGCAGGCGACTGGGCCAGCCGCGGCACCCGCAAGCGCATCAAGGAGACCCTGCTCGTGCAGGACTCGCTCACCGCGAGCCTCGGCCGCAGCCCCTCGGTCGACGAGATCGCGGCGGCCCTCGGCGTCGACCGCGACACAGCGGCAGAAGCGATGGCGGATGCCTCGCGCACCGTGACCACGCTCGACGACATGACCGCAGACACCATGATCGCCGACACGGCGCTTCCGGAGGAGAGCCTCCTGGAGGAGGAGCGCACCGCCTACCTGCGTGCCGCCGTCGAGGCGCTTCCGGAGAAGATGCGCCACATCGTCACCGCCGTCTACTTCGACGACCGGCCGGTGAAGGAGATCGCCGAGGAGCTGGGCATCACCCACTCGGCCGTCTCCCAGCAGCGTTCGGAGGCCATCCGTCTGCTGCGTGACGGCCTCGGCACCCACTACTCCGACAACCCCGACGCCGAATACGAGGCGGAGTCGAGGGTGTCAGCCGCCAGCCGCAACGCCTACCTCGCACGTCTCGCGAACCAGGCGGTTGCCGGGATGAGCAGAATGGTCGCGGGGCCGATCGGGCTGAACAACACGGTCGCCTCGTAGCAACACGCACTGGCGGCACGAACTCACAACTGAAAAGATTCACAGACCCCCCGGCTAACGGATGTCGCGAGACGGCCGATAGCTAGGGTTACCGGACCACGGATGGGCCGGCGTACATCACCCACATCACGGAGGAAAACATCATGGGTATGCAGATCAACACCAACGTTGCGGCGCTCAACTCGTACCGCAACCTGTCCAACACGCAGAACGACCTGTCGAAGTCGCTTGAGAAGCTCTCGAGCGGCCTCCGCATCAACCGTGCAGCGGATGACGCAGCAGGTCTGGCAATCTCCGAGGGCCTGCGCTCGCAGGTCAGCGGCTCCAAGATCGCGGCTCGCAACGCCCAGGACGGCATCTCGGTCATCCAGACCGCGGAAGGCGCCCTGACCGAGGTCCACTCCATCCTCCAGCGCATGCGTGACCTCGCGGTGCAGGGTGGTAACGACTCCAACAACACCGACTCGCGTCTCGCGATCAAGGGTGAGGCCGACCAGCTGGGCCAGGAGCTCAACCGCATCGTCGGTGCCACGAACTTCAACGGCATCAAGCTGCTGGACGGTACAGCCGGTACTGCTGGCGTTCTGTCGTTCCAGGTCGGTGCAGGTGCCACCGCGAACGACGTGATCTCGGTCACCCTCGGCAATGTTGGAACGACCCTTGGAACGCTCTCCGACGCCGCCGCGGCCGGGGGCTTCCTCGTCTCGACTGCGGCCGAGGCAACAACGACGATCGGAACGATCGACACCGCCATCAAGGCGATCTCGACGTCTCGTGCCAGCCTTGGTGCCGTGCAGAACCGCTTCGAGTCGACGATCAACTCGCTCAACGTCTCGGCGGAGAACCTCGCCGCGGCCGAGTCGCGTATCCGCGACACGGACATGGCGTCGGAGATGGTCAACTACACGCGTGCGAACATCCTGTCGCAGGCCGGTACCGCCATGCTCGCGCAGGCGAACCAGTCCAACCAGGGCGTTCTCCAGCTCCTCGGCTAGGCGCGGTAGGTAAAGCCACACTCGGTGGCGGCCGCGCGAGGATCTGGACCTCCGCGCGCGGTCGCCGCCGGGTGTTCTTCACACCGGAACATCAGCATCCGTACGTCTCGCATCGCCTTCTGAAAGGAGGGACACCATGGGCATCACCCTCCCGGGCCTCGCCAGCGGCCTCAACAGCGCCGACCTCATCGCCTCCTTCATGCAGCTTGAGGCGATCCCGCAGACCCTGCTCAAGAACAAGGCGACCGTCACCAGCAGCACCGTCACCGTGCTGCAGGCGCTCAACACCCGCATCGCCTCCCTCGCCGAGCTGGCCAAGACGGCGGCGAAGCCCGCAGCCCTCGACCTGCACAAGGCCACCAGCAGCACGGATGCCGTCACCGCATCCGTCGGCACGGGAGCCTCGGCCGGGTCGCTCGAATTCACGGTCGACGCCCTCGCCCAGTCGCAGTCGGCCGTCACCGCCGCACTGACCGAATGGCCGAGCACCGGGCCGATCACCATCGTGGGCGCCGACGGCACCCAGACCGAACTGAGCCCCGCATCCGCCTCGCTCGACGACGTCGTGCGGGCCATCAACGCCTCGGATGCCGGGGTGAAGGCCGTGAAGGTCGCCTCGGGTGCCGATGGCAACGGCGACCCGCTCTTCAGGCTGCAGCTCACCTCCGCCACGACCGGCGCAGACGCTGCCTTCAGCATCTACCAGGGCAGCGCAGCCGAGGTCGACGGCGGCACCGCCACCGATCTGCTCGCCGCCCCCGGCGCCGCAATGGTGAAGCAGGCGCAGGACGCCAAGATCACCCTGTGGGGAGGAACCGGCGCTGAGCAGAGCGTCACCTCGACAAGCAACACCTTCACGGCGCTGCTGCCCGGAGTCGACGTGAACGTCACGAAGACCAGCACCGATCCGGTCACGATCGAGGTGGCCCGCGACAGTGAAGCCGCCACGAAGGTCGCGAAGGACCTCGTGGCCTCGCTCACCGACATCTTCATCTTCATCGACAGTCGCTCGAAGGTGACCACCGCTGGCAGCGGAAGCGATTCGACCGCCAAGGGCGGCATCTTCACGGGCGACAGCACCGTGCGGGGAGCCAAGCAGGCGCTGCTCTCCGCCATCACCATGCCGATCAACGGCCACTCGCCGTCTGAGATCGGCATCAGCATCACCAAGACGGGCACGATCGAATTCGACGCCGAGAAGTTCGCGGCCGCGCTCGCATCCGACCCGGCCAAGGTCGAAACGGCCATGGCCGGCCTCGCCGACCGCGTCGCAACCACCGCCACCGCGCAGTCCGACAAATACGACGGCCTCCTGACATCCAAGATCAATGGTCAGGAAAAGCTCGTCAGCACATACAACGACCAGATCGAAGCGTGGGACCTGCGCCTCGAGAAGCGGCAGAGCACCCTCGAGCGCACCTATGCCGCCCTCGAAGTGCGCATGGGCGCCTTCAACTCGCAGTCCGCCTGGCTCACCTCGCAGATCGCCTCACTCCCGACGTACGGAGGTAACACGAAATGACCATGACGATGCCCGAGCACGCCACCGGAGAGGTCCAGCCGCTCACGACAGGACGCGAAGCCATGAGCGCCATGGGGCAGAGCAGCCCTGCCGCCGACGCTCGCCGCGCAGCCTTCAACCGCGACGCCATCCTCTCGGCCTCGCCCGCCCGACTCCTCACCATGCTCTACGACAGGCTGCTGCTCGACCTCGGCCGCGCCGAGATCGCCCAGGACGTCGAAGACTGGCAGTCCGCCAGCAAGCACCTGCTGCACGCGCAGGACATCGTCGCCGAGCTCACCTCGTCACTCAAGATCGACGACTGGGACGGCGCGCACGACCTGCTCGGCATCTACACCTTCGTCAACCGCGCGCTCATCTACTCGAACACGCGCCGCGACGTCGACAGCACCCGGGTCTGCATCTCGCTGCTCGAACCGCTGCGCCAGACCTGGCACGCCGCCGCCGAGATGGTGCCCGTCACGGCGCCCATCACGCACCTCGGCGGAACGCTCGGCGTGGCCTGAACCATGCCGCACGACGCCGCCGCACTGACCGCCACCTCCTTCGAGGCGTGGTCGGAGGCGCTCGACGCGCTCGAACAGGAACTCGCACTCGCCGACGAACTGGGCGAGCCGGATGATCTGGGCGAACTGAGCGGCAACGACTGGGTCGCGCCAACGGGCCTCGGCAGCCTGCCGCCAGAACTTGTCGACCGCGCCCGCGCCATCCTCGACGCGCAGCGCGCCACCGTCGCCCGCCTCGAGGAACGCCGCAGAGACACCGCGCGCCACCTCGCCGCACTGCAGACCGTGCCGCACATGCAGCAGCGCGAAGCCGCCGTCTATCTCGACGTCGCAGGCTGACGAGAGCCGCACGCCGGAGCATCCGGCATCTCTTTCTGCCTGGTCTCTCGGCGGACACCTCGCGCACTCCACGACGCGTTGTGCGACGCATTGTGCGACACCTCCAGACAGATTGTTCTGCGGTCTCCTAACGGACCGCCGGCGAATGCCGATAGCTAGGGAATGAGCAGGGATCGCTCATCGTCAGGCCATGGATCGGCCGCTCATGTCACAACCATGAAATGGGACGACCGTGTTCGATTCGGTGACCTCCGTCGCGATGGGCAGCGCCCTCGACGGACTCTCGGCGCGCCAGCGCGCCATCGCCAACAACATCGCCAACGTCAACACCCCCGACTACAAGGCCAAGCGGGTGCTGTTCGAAGACGCCCTCGCGCGCTCAGTGAAAGCAGGCGACGGGGCGGTCACCGCCACCACCGCAGACTCGCTCGAGCCAACACAGCTCAACGGCAACAACGTGAACCTCGACACCGAGACCCTCTCCAACATCGACACCGTGCTGCGGTACCAGTTCGCCGCGCGCTCCATCGAAGGACAGTTCACGAGCATCAGGTCGGCCATCAGGACCAGCTAGCGCACACCGCACAGCCAGCAGACACTTCTCACTTCGCACCACCCGGGGGATTCACATGACATTCGACGCGATCGGCATCGCAGGCACAGGGCTCACCCTGCACCGCAAATGGCTTGACGCCGTCTCCGACAACCTCGCCAACGCCAACACGGCGACGAGCACAGACGGCGAGGCCTTCCGGGCGCGCTACGTGGTCGCTCAGGCCGGCGAGGGAACATCCGGGGCCTACGTCGCAGGTGCGGCATGGGGCGATGCAGAGGGTCGGCTCGTCTACGAACCCGACCACCCGCTCGCCGACGAGGGCGGCTACGTGCGCTACCCCGACATCGACATGGCCAGCCAGATGGGGATGCTCATCATGGCCCAGCGCGGCTACCAGGCCAATGCGGCGGTCGTCGACCGCGCCAAGGAGACCTACCAGGCGGCACTGCAGATCGGACGCTCATAATGGCCATCCCCTCGATCCCCGGCATCTCGGGCATCTCCGGAATCTCGGAGCTGCTCGGCACGCAGGCCACCAACCTGGCCGACGCTGCCAAGCCGAGCGCGGCATCCGCCCCCGCCTTCCAGCTCTCACTTGGAACGGCCATCAACGAACTGCAGTCGCTGCAGTCGACCTCGAACGAGCTCGCCCTCAAGGCCGTCACCGGCGACCTGCAGGACATCCACGACGCCACGATCGCCTCCACGAAGGCGCAGGTGACGCTCGAACTCGTCGCCGCCATCCGCAACAAGGGCGTGGATGCGTTCAACGAGATCATGAGGATGCAGGCCTGATGCCCGCCCAGGTCAGGTCGGCATTCGGCCGCTTCATCGCCGCCATCCGCGAATTCACCGTCGCCCAGCGCACCCTCGCCCTCATCGGCGTTGCCGTGCTCGTTCTGGGTGTCGCCGGTCTCGGCCTCTGGCTGAGCAAGCCCAGCTACACGCCGCTGTTCTCCGGGCTGGCCGCATCCGACGCCAGCGCGGTCGTCGAGCAGCTCAAGGCCGACAACGTGCCCTACGAGCTCGCCGCCGGCGGCGCCACCATCATGGTGCCCGAGGCGAACGTGTACGAGCAGCGGCTCAAGGCCGCCTCCGCCGGGCTGCCCTCCTCGAGCACGGGCGGCTACTCGCTGCTCGACGACATGGGGGTCACCTCCTCCGAGTTCCAGCAGTCGGTCACCTACAAGCGTGCCCTCGAAGGCGAACTGGCGGCCACCATCCAGGCCCTCAAGGGCGTCAAGCTCGCATCCGTTCGCCTCGCCATCCCCGAGGAGACCGTGTTCGTGTCGACCAAGTCCGACCCGACGGCCTCGGTGTTCGTCGAGACGGAGCGCGGCGTCAGCCTCAGCAGCGACCAGGTGCAGGCGATCGTGCACCTCACGAGCGCATCCATCGACGGCATGAAGGCCACGGATGTCGCCGTCATCGACGCTGAGGGAACAGTTCTCAGCGCCGTCGGCGTCGGTGCAAGCGGCTCGGCCAGCAAGCAGGCGAACGACTACGAGCTGCGCGTGCAGGGCGCCGTTCAGACCATGCTCGACCGCGTCCTCGGCCCCGGCAACTCGAGCGTCGTCGTCGCCGCCGACATGAGCTACGAATCCGCGGAACGCCTCGAGGAGAGCTACACGACGCCCGAGGGCGGGCCCGTGCTGAACGAGGCCACCGACACCGAGAACTACACGGGCGGCGGCACCGGCGACACCGCGGCCGGCGTGCTCGGCCCCGACAACATCGCCGTACCCGGCGCCACCCAGGACGGGCTCTACGCCTCAGAGTCGGCCACGCGCAACAACGCCCTCAACAAGGTCACCGAGTCGCGCGTCATCCCGGCGGGTGCGATCAACCGCCAGACCGTGTCCGTGGCCGTCGATGAGGCCGCCGCGGCCGGGCTCAGCCCCGCCGCCATCTCGGCGCTCGTCGCCACCGCCGCCGGCATCAACGACGACCGGGGCGACCTCGTCACGGTCGAGGTGCTGCCTTTCAACGTGGCGGGAGCCGCAGCCGCGGCAGAGGCGATCGCCGCCGCCGAGGCCGCAGTGCAGACCGACCGCATGTGGGCGCTCGTCACCACCGCCGTCATCGCCGCCGGAATCGCCCTGCCGGTCATCATCGGCCTCGTGATGTACTCGCGCCGACGCCGCCACGCGGTCGAAGCGGGCGAACTGCGCAAGCTCAGCGACATCCTCGACTCGCCGACGGTGCCCATGCAGCTGCAGCCGCCGGCCCCCGCGCTCGAACTCTCCGGGACGACCGCGCCGATGCCCATCGGCGGCGACGCAGACCGCCAGAAGGCCGAGATCGAGGCGCTCGCCGCAAGCGACCCCCAGAAGACGGCAGAGTTCCTGCGCGGCCTCATGGATGACAGCAGGGCCCGCGCATGAGTGAGGCCGCAACCGGGCTGACCGGAACGCAGAAGGTCGCCGTGGTTCTCATGAACCTCGACAACCAGCGCGCCGCCGAGGTGCTCAAGCAGTTCACCGAGTCGGAGGCCGAGGAGATCGTCGCCGAGATCGTGCGACTCAAGCGCGTCGACTCGGTCGTGACCGAGCAGGCGATGTCTGAATTCCACAGCCTCGCCATGCACGGCGTGACCAGTGCGCGCGGCGGACGCGACATCGCGGTCGGCCTGCTGGAGGCATCCTTCGGTGCCGAGCGCGCCGCCGGCGTCATGAACCGCGTCGCCTCCTCCATGGCCGGCAAGGCCTTCGAGTTCCTCGAGTCGGCGGAGCCCGGCCAGGTCGCCACCCTTCTCGAGGGCGAGCTGCCGCAGACCACAGCCCTCGTGCTCGCCCACCTGCGGCCCGAGCACGCCAGCGCCGTGCTCGCCGGCTTCGATGAGGACGAGCGCACCGACGTCGCCCAGAGCATCGCCACCATGGGCACCGCAACCCCCGAGGCCGTGCGCACCGTCGCCGAGACCCTCAGGGTGAGGGCCGGCGCCGTCGTCTCCACCCGCGACTCCGTCGAGGTCGTCGGCGGCGTGCAGCCGCTGGTCGACATCATCAACCGCTCCAGCGTCGCCACCGAGCGCGCCCTCCTCGAGGCCCTCGACGAGCGCGACCCCGACCTCGCAGAAGAGGTGCGCTCCCGGATGCTCACCTTCGCCGACATCGTCAAGCTTGAGAAGCGAGACGTGCAGCAGGTGCTGCGGGGCATCGACGCGGCCGTGCTCGCGTTCGCCATGAAGGGCTCGCCCGAGAACGTCATCGAGGTCATCCGCTCGAACCTGTCGGAGCGCAACCGCGAGATCCTCGACGACGAGGCCGCCGCGCTCGGCCCCGTGCGCATGTCGCAGGTGGAGGAGGCGCGCGCCGAGATCGTGCGCGCCATCCGCGATCTCGAATCGCAGGGCGCCATCACCGTGCAGCGCGCAGACGAGGACGAGTATGTCTACTGAATCGGTGTTCTCGACGATCGGTTTTCCTGAACTGCACGGCTCCGGCGGTGCAGGGCAGGACGTCGTCGCGCAGGCGCGCACCCGCGGGCACGCCGCCGGCTACACGGCCGGCCTGCGCGTGGCCGAGGAGGAGCTGCGTCGCCGCGCCGCCGCGCAGGAAGAGGAACACCGAGCGCTGCTCGCCCGCACGCAGGCCGACGCCGACGTGCTTCTGGCGCTGCTGAAGACCGCCACCCGTCGCCTCGGCGAGAGGGTCGCACCCGTCGTGGAGGAGGCGCAGCAGACGATGGCCTCAGCAGCCATCGACCTGGCCGAAGCGGTCGTGGGCTTCGAACTCGCCGACGGTGAGGCATCCGCACGTTCCGTCGTCGCCCGGGCGCTCTCCACCGTCGACCCCTCGCTCGTTCTCGCCGTGCGGATGCACCCCGAGACGATCGCGCTTCTGGCTGACATCGAACTCGACGACGCCCTCGTGCTGCGCGCCGACCAGTCGCTCACGCCGGGCGATGTCATCGTCGACTTCGCCGACGGCTACCTCGACGGCCGCATCAGCACCGCCCTGGAACGCGCGAAGGCCGCCCTGCTGGAAGGCCAGTCATGACCATCGCCTTCGCCGACCGCCGAGCCGCCGCCCTCACCGTTGCACGCCCGCAGCGGGTCGGACGCGTCTCCTCGGTCGTCGGTCTCGGCATCGAGGTCGTCGGGGTCGAATGCGCCGTCGGCGAGCTCGTCACCGTCGGAGGCAGCGCGGGCCGCCCCGGAATCGACGCCGAAGTCATCGCCACCACTCGCGACGGCGTGCGCTGCATGCCCCTCTCCCGCATGACCGGAATCACCCCCGGCGCCCCCGCACATCCGCGCGGTCGCCCCGTTCTGGTGCCCACCGGGACAGGCCTGCTCGGGCGCGTGCTCGACGGACTCGGTCGCCCCATCGACGGCAAGGGCCCGCTCGAGGCGGACGCCTGGGTGGCCCTCGACAACGACACCCCACCCGCGCTGCAGCGCGCCCGCATCGAGACGCCCCTGTCGCTGGGCGTGCGCGTGCTCGACACCCTCACGACCGCCGGAAAGGGGCAGCGCCTCGGCCTGTTCGCCGGATCGGGCGTCGGCAAATCATCCCTGCTGTCCATGATCGCCCGCGGCACCGAGGCGGAGATCTCCGTCATCGCCCTCGTGGGGGAGCGCGGCCGCGAGGTGCGCGAATTCCTGGAGGACGACCTCGGCGAAGAGGGCCTCGCGCGCTCCATCGTCGTCGTCTCCACCTCAGACGAGCCCGCCCTCATGCGCCTGCGCGCCGCCTTCGTCGCCACCCGCATCGCCGAATCGTTCCGCGACCGCGGCGCCGACGTGACCCTCATGATGGACTCCCTGACCCGCGTCGCCATGGCACAGCGTGAGATCGGCCTCTCCGTGGGCGAACCGCCCGCAACGCGCGGCTACCCGCCATCGACGTTCTCGCTGCTCGCGCAACTGCTCGAGCGCGCCGGAACCGCAGAGCGCGGCTCCGTCACCGGCATCTACACGGTGCTCGTCGACGGTGACGACCACAACGAGCCCATCGCCGACTCGGCCAGATCCATCCTCGACGGGCATGTGGTGCTCGATCGCAAGCTCGCGATCACCGGCCACTTTCCGTCCGTCGACGCCCTCGCATCCGTCTCGCGCGTCGCCTCCCGCGTGAACCCGCGCGACCGCACCGCCACCGCCACCGCGCTGCGCCGCGTGCTCGCCGCCCGCGCCAGCGCCCAAGACCTTCTCGATGTCGGCGCGTACCAGCGCGGCAGCAACCCGCTCGTCGACGCCGCAGTCGACCACCAGGATGCGATCAACGCGTTCCTGCAGCAGGGAATCGGCGACGGCGCCCCCTACGAAGAATCGTGGCGGCAGCTCACCGAACTCGTGCAGCGGCTGGGGGTGGCAGCATGAGCCGCCAGTTCTCACTCGCAGGCCTGCTCAGGCTGCGCCACCTCCAGCAGGACCTCGCCGCGGGCGAGCTCGCCGCCGCCCGCGGCCGCCTCGACGTCACCACCGTGCGCCAGGATCGCGCCAGAGCCGCGCTCGGTGCCACAACAACCGACGTGACCAGCACCGAATCGCTGTCGGCGCTCGCCGCAGGGCGGGCATCGATGAGAAGCAGCCTCTCCGACCTCGACGCCCTCGGGCGCGGCTACCGTCAGGAGGCCGAACTCGCCGAAGAGGTGTTCGGCACCGCCCGCCGGGAGTCGATCGGGCTCGAGAAGCTCGAGAAGAAGCACGCCGAACGCCTCGCCGCAGAAGACCTCGTCGCCGAACAGAACACGCTCGACGAGCTCGCCTCCACCACCTGGTTCCGCGACACCACAACCGAAAGGCCCGAATCATGAGCCTCCTCACCCTGGGCGCGCCAGCGGCCGCCCGCCCCGCCGCCACGGCGGTGTCCGCAGCCTCGACCTCGGCGTCGGGTGGCGCGGGTGCCTTCGGAAGCGCCATGCAGGATGCGCTCGACTCGCTCGGCACCGCCGCCGAGACGAGCGGCGGCACCGGCCAGGACGCCCCTTCCCTCTCCGCGACAGTCGAGGACGCCGCATCGATGCCGACCGCGTCGGACGCCCTGCTCTCCGCCATCGTGCCCGCCGCGGCGCAGGCCACACCGCCGGTCACCATCCCCGGGCTCGACATGGACGTCGACACCGACTTCGAGGGCGAGCTGAGCACCGAGCCCGTCGACGACGCCGACCCGGCGGCCGCAGGCGAGCGCGCCACGACGCCGCTGTCCGCATCCGCCCATGTCTCGGCCGTCGCGGGTGCTGCATCCGCCGTCGCATCCGCTGCCGTATCTTCTGCTGCGACCGCTGCTGCGGCCCAGCCGAACACCGCCGCGCAGACCACCACACAGCAGACGACACCGGATGCCGTCACGCCGCTGGCAGCGTCGGCCCAGCTCTCCGAGACGGCGGCAGGGCCGCTCCGCAACGGTGCCCGCCAGCAGGGCTCAACCGCCGCGCAGGCTCAGGCGGCCCAGCCGATCAGCCGCGAGACGCCGGATGCGGCCGCAACCGCAGAGGCAACCGCAGACACCGAGGCGCCCCGCCCCGCCGCGAGCGCTGCACCCGTCGCTGTCGCTGCCCAGCAGACTGCACCTGCCCCGACGGCCGCACCCATCGCATCCGTCGCCCCGCTCTCGTCGGCACCCGCCGAGGAGCCGGCACCCGCCACGCCGGCGCAGCCCGCCGCCGCAGCGATGACGCCCGCCTCGGCACCGCTCGCCACCGCATCCGCGCAGCCCTCGGCCCCCGTCGCCCAGGCCCAGCAGGTTCCGCAGGGCTTCGCCGCCCAGCTGACCCGACCGATCGTGGCCCTCAGCACGCTCGCCGCCGGGGAACACACCATCACCGTCAGCGTCACCCCCGACACCCTCGGGCCCGTCACTGTGCGCGCCCATGTCGGCGCCGACGGCATGAGGCTCGAACTGTTCGCCCCCAGCGACGCCGGCCGCGAAGCACTGAAGGCGATCCTGCCCGATCTGCGCCGCGACCTCGCCGCAGCAGGGGTGAATGTGCCCCAGCTCTCGACCGGCCAGCAGGCAGGGCAGTCGGCGACCGGCCAGCAGGCGGGCGGTCAGGCCAGCCTCGAACTGTCATCGCACGACAGCCCGAGCCAGCAGCCCGAAGGGCGTGCACGCCACCGCGCCGCCGAGGCAGCAGAACCCGAAGCCACCCGCACCGCCGCCCTCGACCACCTCGGCGCCGGCAGCATCGACATCCTCGCCTAGCGGACATCCGCCGCGAACAGCAGACAGAACACGACAGGAGAACACATGACGATCGCAGGAGTCGACGGCGTCGGAACGTCCACCGGCATCCACACCGGCACGACGCTCGAGCGCACGCCGAAGCAGACCATGGACAGCGAAGTGTTCCTGTCGCTGCTCGTCACCCAGCTGCGCAACCAGGATCCCAGCTCGCCCATGGACAGCAACGCGATGATCTCGCAGAGCGCGCAGCTCGCATCCATGGAGCAGATGACCAAGCTGACCACCCTCAACGAGGAGAACTTCTCGCTGCAGATGCGCATCGCGGCAGCGGCGCTCATCGGGCAGCAGGTCAGCTACGACACCGCAGAAGGCGAGACCGTCACCGGCGTCGCCGAATCGGTGTCATTCAGCGGCCCCATCCCGACCGTCTCGGTCGACGGCAAGGACATCGCGCTCGACGTCATCTCCGGCATCAAGCGCATCACCGAATAGATCCCAGCACCAACGGAAAGGTCACCACAATGCTTCGCTCGCTCTACTCCGGAATCTCCGGCCTCCGCTCGCACCAGACCATGCTCGACGTCACCGGCAACAACATCGCCAACGTGAACACGACCGCATTCAAGTCATCCGCCACGCAGTTCCAGGACACGCTCTCGCAGATGACCGCCGGCGCGGCCGGACCGCAGGCGAACGCCGGCGGTACCAACCCCGCCCAGATCGGCCTCGGCGTGCAGGTCGCCGGCATCTCGACCAACTTCGCGCAGGGCTCAGCCCAGGCGACCGGCCGCTCCACCGACATGATGATCTCCGGCGACGGCTTCTTCGTCGTCAACGTCAACGGAGAGACCCTGTACACCCGTGCAGGATCCTTCGACCCGGATGCCGCGGGCCGCCTGGTCGCCAACGGCGCCATCCTGCAGGGCTGGCCGGCCGTGAACGGCGTCATCCAGACCGGTGGCGCCATCGGCAACATCACGCTGCCGCTCGACGCGATCGCCGACGCGATCGCCACAACCTCGGCCACCGTCGGAGGCAACCTGCCCGCCGACGCCGAGGTGGGCGATGTGATCACCCGCACCCGTCAGGCGTACGACGCCGACGGCAACGCCTCCGAACTCACACTCACCTTCACGCGCACGGCTGCAGGTTGGGATGTCGCGGGTGACGACGGCAACGGTGGCATCGGGACGAGCACGCTCGAATTCACCGACGGCGCGCTCACCGCCGGCGGTGCCCTCACGCTCAGTGGTGCCGGAATCACCATCGACCTGAGTGCCATGACCGGCTTCGCGGGCCTCACCACCGCCGCCATCAGCGGCCAGGACGGCCGCAGCGCCGGAACCCTCGAGACCTTCACCCTCTCGAAGGACGGCACCCTCATCGGATCGTTCAGCAACGGCGCATCCGAGGCCATCGGTCGCATTGCGCTCGCGAACTTCACCAACCCGGGCGGGCTCGAGAAGGCCGGCAACTCCACCTACCGCGCCACCTTCAACTCGGGCAACGCCGAGATGGGCACCCCCGGCGAGGGCGCGCTCGGCACGCTCACCGCGGGCGCGCTCGAGATGTCGAACGTCGACCTCTCGCAGGAGTTCACCAACCTGATCGTCGCCCAGCGCGGCTTCCAGGCGAACGCCCGCATCATCACCACCTCCGACGAGGTGCTGCAGGAGCTCACCAACCTGAAGCGCTAACCACAGCCCCCCAAGGCGAAACGTGCCCGTCCTGCCTCGCAGGGCGGGCACTGCTGCGTTTGCGACATGTCGCGTGGTGCTGCTGAGGGTCGCGGCATAGCGATGATGGCGCCGCGAGGGCGGGCCTACTCGGCTTCGGCGAGAAACTCCTGCAGGAGGGCCGTGATGTGCTCGGGCTGCTCCGACACGACACCGTGGCTGGCCCCAGCAACGATATGGAGTCGCCCGCGAGGGATGGACGAGGCAATGAGGGCGGTGTGCTCCGGCCGGATGGCGTCGAACTCGCCAGCGACGATGAGACTCGGCACGGCGATGGTGGCGAGGGAGGCCGGGTCGATGTCTGGTTCGTTGGTCCAGAGGCGGCGGAGCTTCTCGATGACCATGGGCGCGTGCTCCGGCCCGTCGGGTGAGAGCCTCGCGTACCACTCCTCCTCTTCGTCGAGCTCGGGTGCGCTGACCTCCGCCGTGGTGGCGTCGGCTGTTGCGTGGGTGGATTCGGCCCCGACCGGGACACCGGCCTGCGCAATCTCGGTGATGGCGCTCGTGAAGCCCGAGGGGTGGAGGTTGGCACTGATGGCGACGATCGAGCGGACCCGCTCAGGCTGCTCCAGCGCGAGCATGAGCGCGATGATCGCACCATCGCTGTAGCCGACGAAGTGTGCGGAGGCGATGCCGAGGCGATCGAGGACTGCCGCGGCATCCGAGACGCCGCGTGCGTAGTCGTAGGGGCCGTCGATGTCGGCGGTGCGTCCGTGGCCGGGGCGCTCATAGGCGACGACCGTGTGGGTGGTGGCGAGGGCATCCGCCTGAGGGCGCATCGTCTCGAGGGAGCAGAAGCCGCCGTGGAGGAGGAGCACTGGCTCGCCCGATCCGCTCGTCTCCGTGTAGAGCTCGGCGTCGCCGATCGGAAGGAAGGTCATGGGCCGAGTGTAGGAGGCGGGGGTGGGCGCCCGGCGTGGCCGGGCGCCCGGTTGCGCTAGAGCTGCTTCGACTCGCGGAGGATCTTGGCGAGCTGGCCCATGTGGACGGCCTGCGAGGCATAGTCGAGGGCTGCGCTGTTCCATGTGTGGATCTGCCCGGCGACAAGCGCGGGGTGTGAGGCGAATGTCGGCTGGTCGAGCAGGTCGTCCTTCTGGAAGCCCTCGTTGTTGACCAGCAGCACGTCGCCGGTCATCATCTGCTCCGCGTTCTCCCAGCTGTAGATGTCCCAGTAGAAGTCGCCATCGGTCTTGAGGCTCGTGAAGTTCACACCGAGCTCCGAGTACAGCTCGGTCTCCGGCTCGTCGAGTGTCTTGGTGACGTAGACGCCATCGGGGTCGGCATACAGGTAGGTGACCTCCACGCCGGATTCCTCTGCGGCGGCGGTGAGGTCGGCGGCGGCGATCTCGTATTCGGCCTTGCCCTCCTCGACAAGCTTTTCGCTCGCGCCGAGCGCGAGGGCCAGGTTGGTCATGCTCTCGACAACGTCGATGCCCTTCCCTCCCACCTTGATGGCGACGACGGGGGCGATCTTCTCGAGCTGCTCCTGCTGTTCGACGTCTGCGACGCCGTAGTAGGCGCCTTCGGTGTCGAGGGTGCCTTCGCGGTCGATCGGGTAGATGCCCACGACGATGAGTTCGGGTGCCGTCTCGGCGAGAGCCTCGAGGTCGATCTCGCCGTAGCTGTTGCCGACGATGGGGGTCTCAGAAATGTCGTAGTCGTCGAAGCGGGCGTCGGTGTCGACATCGAAGCGGCCGAAGAGGGCAACAGGGTCGATGCCGGTGCTGAGGAGGCCGACGGCATAGTCGCTGTAGGCGGCGATGCGTTCGGGTTGCTCGTCGAGGGTGACGGTGCGGCCGGTGTCATCGGTATAACTCCAGGCCCCCTCAGCGTTTGCAGACGAGTCGTCGCCGGCCCCGGTGGAGCAGGCGGCGAGGGCCGAAACGGCGAGGATGGGGATGAGGAGGAGGGCGGTGCTTCTCGCGAGAGTTTTCATGAAGTTAGGTTAGCTTAACCTAAGCTACGAGAATATACGGGCGGCTCTGACAACTCCGCCGCGTCGATCGGCACAACCATCGGCGAGCCCGTATGAGGATCGGGGATCACCATAGCCTCCAGGTCGAACGCCTCGCGCAGGGTCTCCGCGGTAAGCACCTCCCAGGGCGCACCATCGGCGATGACCCTGCCGCCTCCGACCACGACGAGGCGGTCGGAGTAGCGTCCGGCCAACGTCAGGTCGTGCAGCACCATCACCACTGTGGAACCCTGCTCGCGGTTGATGGAGCGCACGAGCCGCAGCACCTCGAGCTGGTGACTGAGATCGAGGAACGTCGTGGGCTCGTCGAGCAGGATCGTCGGCGTCTGCTGGGTGAGCACGAGCGCCACCCAGGCCCGCTGCAACTGACCGCCGGAGAGCGACCCCGCCTCGCGATCGGCCAACTCGACGAGGCCCGTGGCCTCCAGCGCCGCGTCGACCGCGAGCGAATCCTCGGGCCGCCACGGCCGCCACAGACTCTGGTGCGGGTGGCGTCCGCGGGAGATGAGGTCGCGAACGCTCGTCGCCGAAGGGGTGAGGGGCTTCTGCGGCAGGATCGACAGGCGCCTGGCGACCTCCTTCGCCGACAGCGACCTCATCGACTCGCCATCGATCTCGACCGTGCCGGCGCTCGGCGCGATGAGGCGGCCGAAGGCCCTCAGCAGGGTCGACTTCCCGCTGCCGTTCGCCCCGATGAGGGTGGTCACCTGCCCGTGCTCGATGCGCAGATCGAGCCCCTCAAAGATGATGTTGCGGTCGTAGGCCAGTGTGATGGCGCGCGCCTCGAGGGCGGCGGTGGTGGCATCCGGGGTTGAGTTCATGCGAGGTTCTCCCTCTCTCTGCGGCGGGTTAGGAGCCAGATCAGGTACGGCGCCCCGATGACGGCGGTGATGATACCCACCGGCACCTCGCCGGGCAGCACACCGCGGGCGAGGGCGTCACCGCCGGTGACGATGACGGCGCCCATGAGGGCGGAGGCGAGCAGCGGTGGCCGGCCCGTGCTAGCCAGCCGGAGGGCGATCTGCGGGGCGACGAAGGCGACGAACTCGATGGGCCCCGCCGCCGAGACCGCCGCCGCTGTGAGCAGCACGGCGCACACGATGACAATGACCCGATGCCGCTGCACCGGCACGCCGAGCCCGCGCGACATCTCATCGCCCATTTGGCTGATGTCGAGTCGGGTCGACTGGGTGAGCGCGACAGGCACGATGATGACGAGTGTCACGAGCACAGGCCACACGCTCGCCCACGAGATTCCGGAGAGGCTGCCCACGAGCCACTGGGCTGCCGTCGCCGCCGCCGTGATCTGGGCCCTGGCGATCAGGTAGGCGGTGAGGCCGCCGAGGGTGGCGGTGATGCCGATGCCGATGAGGATGAGACGGTAGCTGTCGACCCCACCGCGCCAGGCCAGCCCGTAGACGACGGCCGCCGTGACGAGCGCCCCGATGGTGGCCATTGCGGGCACGCCGAGGGAGAGCAGCCCCGAGCCGACCGTGTAGGTGCCACCCGCCAGCACGATCGCCGAGACGGCGCCGAGGGATGCCCCGGAGGTGACTCCGAGGATGTCGGGGGTCGCGAGCGGGTTGCGAGCAAACGTCTGGGTGAGGGCTCCGGCAAGCCCGAGGGCCGCCCCCACGAGCACTCCGCCGGCCACCCGCGGGAGGCGGAGTTCGAAGACGATGAGCTGCTGGCCGGATGTGCCTCCGCCGAGGAAGGTGGTGACGACGTCTCCGACGGTGAGTGATGAGGAGCCGGCGAGGATGCCGAGCACGCTCACCACAAGTACGACTGCGAGCAGGCCGAGGGTCGTCGCCACGACCCGGCCCCGCCAGTGCAAGCCGAAGAAGCGGTGCGGCTCGGTGCTGCGCCGCGTCGAACCGGGCGTGGTCGAACCGGGCCCCGTTGCATCCGGTGTCTCGGTGCTGCGGCCGTCGACGCTCACAGTGTCGCCATCGTTCCGCGGCGCACAATGCTGACGAACACGATGCCGCCGAGCACCGTGAGCACGACCCCGACCGAGGTCTCGGCGGTGCCCCCGATGAGTCGCCCGACCACGTCGCAGGCGAGCAGTACGCAGGCGCCGATGAGTCCGGATGCCGGCAGCAACCAGTAGTGGTCACCGCCGACGAGCCGCCTGCCGATGTGTGGTGCGGTGAGCCCGACGAAGCCGATGGGGCCGGTGAGCGCGACGGCGCTGGCTGTGAGGAGGGTGATGGCGGCCAGTCCGACAAGGCGGGCGCGCAGCAGATTCACGCCGAGGCCGTGGGCGAGTTCGGTGCCGAGGGAGAGGCTGTTGAGGGAGCGCACGTTGCCGGCGGCGAACACGGCGCCGACGACGGCGAACACGAGGGCGGGCGCCACGCCTTCTAGGGTGCGGCCCGAGAGGGAGCCGACCACCCAGATGCGGTACGCGGCGAGGGTGGCCTCGTCGGAGAGCACGAGGTAGGACGTGAGTGCCACGAGCAGGGCGGAGACGGCGGTGCCGGCGATGGCGAGGGGCACCGGGCTGCTGAGCCCGCGGCCGAGGGCAGCCACCGAGAACACGACGACGCTCGCGAGGGTCGCGCCGACGAGGGCGAGCCACAGTGTGGTGAGCACAGAGCTGGTGCCGAGCACGTAGACGCCGATGACCATGGCGAGGCTGGCGCCGGCGGAGACGCCGAAGATGCCGGGGTCGGCGAGCGGGTTGCGGGTCTGGCCCTGCATGACCGCGCCGGCCACACCGAGGCACGCGCCGACCAGCGTCCCGAGCACCGTACGTGGTACGCGCGAGCCCCACACCACGGCGCCCGTATCGCGGCTGGGGTCGAAAAGTCCTGTGAGGACTGCGTCAAGGCTCAGGTGGTTGCTGCCGAGCATGAGGCTCGCGAGCGAGATGGCGACGACCGCTAGTGCGAGCATGCCGATGACCGTCGCGCGCTTGGTGCGGGTGGCGATCACGCTGAGCATTGCCTAAGCGTAGCCTTACCTAAGCTCGCTTGCAGTCGATGTGA
Organism: Homoserinimonas aerilata; assembly: GCF_006716125.1. Lineage (NCBI taxonomy): Bacteria > Bacillati > Actinomycetota > Actinomycetes > Micrococcales > Microbacteriaceae > Homoserinimonas > Homoserinimonas aerilata. Next base: position 94,908 of record NZ_VFOM01000002.1, read on the forward strand.
GAATGTTCAGCGCACCGACTTGCGCTCGTAGAGCACCATCGACCACGCGAAGCCGGCGCCCGCGATCAGGATGCTCCAGCCGACGGCCAGCGCAGGCTCCCAGCCGAGCGGGGTGCCGAGCAGCAGGCCACGCACCGTCTCGATGAACGGGGTGAACGGTTGGTACAGGGCGAAGCCCTGCATCCATCCGGGCATGGAGTCGGTGGGCACGAAGCCGCTGCCCAGGAATGGCAGACCGGTCAGGATGAGCGGCAGGTTGCTGGCGGTCTCGACCGATTTCGCCTGCATACCCATGCCGACGGCCAGCCAGCTGATCGCGACCGAGAAGAGGGCGACGAGGCCCGCCGCCGCAAGCCACTCGGGCAGACCGGCGACCGGGCGGAACCCGAGAGCGAACCCGACCCCGAACACCAGCGCGACGGCGACGATCGACTGCACCGTGTTGCCCAGCACATGGCCGGCGAGCACCGCGCTGCGTGAGATCGCCATGGTGCGAAACCGGGCGGTGATGCCCTCCGTCATGTCCATCGAAACGGTCGTGGCGACGCCGCCAGCCGTGCCCGCGATCGTGATGGCGAGGATGCCCGGCATCACGTAGGCGAGGTAGGCGGCGCGCCCACCATCCGGGTCCACGCCGGGGAGACCCGCGCCCAGTGTGCCGCCGAAGACGAACACGAACAGCAGCAGGAACACAACCGGGCCGCCGATGACGAAGATCGACAGCCCCGGATAGCGCACGACGTGCAGCAGATTTCTGCGCAGCATCGTGATTGAGTCGGCGACGGTGTGGCTGCCGCCGGCAGGTCGATGCGCAGGTGGGGCGGGCCTCGGCGGGGTGGCGATGGTGGTCATGACAGGTTTCCCTTCGTGCCGGTCAGGGCGAAGAACACGTCGTCGAGATCGGGGGTGTGGATGCTGAGATCGGTGGGTTCGAGGCGTGCGTCGCCGAGGCGGTCGAGCACGGTGCGAAGTGCGCCGAAGTCTTCGCTGCCGGTAACGCTCAGTGTGAGTGACGCCTCGTCAGGGGTTGAGTCGTCGAGCAGGGCGGATGCGGCGGCCAGGGCTGTGGCATCCGCGAAGCTGAGGCGGATGTGGCCGCCGGGCACGCGCCGCTTGAGTTCGGCCGGGGTGCCCTCGGCGACGATGCGGCCATTGTCAAGCACGGCCACGCGATCGGCAAGCTCGTCGGCCTCGTCGAGGTACTGGGTGGTGAGCAGCACGGTGGTGCCGTCGGCCACGAGCTCCCGCACGATGTCCCACATGGTGTGGCGGCTGCGCGGGTCGAGGCCAGTGGTGGGCTCGTCGAGGAACAGCACGCTCGGCGCAGAGACGAGCGTCATGGCGAGGTCGAGACGGCGTTGCATGCCGCCCGAGTAGGTGGCGAGCGGCGTGCGCGCGGCCTCAACTAGGTCGAACCGTTCGAGCAGCTCGGCCGTGCGGGCCCGCGACGCTTTCGCGCCGAGGTGGCGCAGCCTGGCCATGAGCATGAGGTTCTCCTCGCCCGTGAGCAGTGTGTCGACGGCGGAGAACTGGCCAGTCAGGCCGATCGCGGCGCGCGCGCCGGTCGGATTGGCGACCACATCGCATCCGTCGATCGCCGCCGTGCCGCCGTCGGGCCGCACGAGGGTGCTGAGGATGTGCACGGTCGTGGTCTTGCCTGCACCGTTGGGGCCGAGAAGGGCGGTGACCGTGCCGGCCTCGACGCTCAGGTCGACCCCGTCCAGCACGGTCTTGTCGCCGTACCGCTTCTGGAGGCCGTTGACCTCGATTGCTGGAGTGCTCATGCTGTTCTCTCCACGGTGATGTCGCCGAAGTTGGTGCGGGCGCGCACAGCGACGCTCTGCTCGGAACCGTCGGGTGCGCGGTCTGTGTCGAGTCGGTTGCGCACGTGGCCACTCTTCGACGAGAGGTCGAGCCACGCGGGCACCCCATCCCGCACGCCGAGCGCGATCTGTCCGAACGCGGTCTCAACATCGATCGAACCCGCCGAGACCTCGACCAGCTCGATGCTGCCGTAGGCGGTCTTGCCGGTGACGGATGCCCGGGCGTCGGTGATGCGGAGGTCACCGTACGCGAGGTATGCCCCGACGTCGCCACTGGAGCGCTCGATCTGGATGCTGCCGTGCGATGCCTTGAGGCTCGCATCCCCGCCGGCATCGCCGATGCGGATCTGCCCGTGGTCGGCGGTGATCTCGGCGTTGCCCTCGATCGTGCCGATTGTGGCGTTACCGTGCGAGGCGCGCAGCCAGAGGTCGCCGACGGTGTCGAGCTCCACGGCACCCATCCCATCCTTGATGCGGGTGGCGCCGAGGGTGCCGACGGTGCGGATTCTGCCCATTGCGATCTCGGCGGTGAGGCGGGAGCCGCCCGGCAGTTCGACCTTCAGGTCGACGGACTCCTTGGGCCCGACGATGGCGAGTCTCGGCTTGGACCCGACAATGGTGAGGCGTTCGCCGTCGAACTCGACCCGGGTGTCCTCGGCGCCGCGGAGGTCTGCCGCCTTCTCCGGGTTGGTGGGGGTGACGGTGACGACCGTGTCGGTACGCTCGCCGGCGACGATCTCGATGGCTCCAACCTGCCACTTGATGGCGAGGTCGATGGGGGTTGGGGTGGTGAATGTGGGCATGCTGATGGACCCTTCCTGTGGGCGTGTTCGATCCACCCCGCTGGTGCGGGGCTCGTGGGATGATGCGGGCGAATACCCTAGGCGGGCGGCCCTAGCGCGCCCAGCCTGCGAAGTTGTCGCCCGTGCGCAGGGTGCGCTGGGCGGTGCGTCGCTGTCTGGGGTTGAGGGCGGATGCGACAGCGCGCACCAGCCACGTGTTGACCGAGACGCCATCGGCGCTCGCCGCCTCGTCGACCTGTGCCTTGAGGGCGTCAGGGAGGCGGAGGGTGGTCCGCGAGGTGCTCACATCGTCGAGGTCGACGGCGGCTGTTGTGTCGTCGGATTCGGTGGTCGACTGGCTGACAACAAACTCGACCTCGCGGCCGCGCAGTCGCACGTCGACCGAGCCGGGGGCGAGATCGCGGGTGATCTCGCCGGCGGCTGCGGAGAGGGCGTCGAGGAGCACGAGGCGGGTCGCGGCATCCAGGCCGCCTGCGAGTCGCTCTGCGACGGTGCGGGTGTCTTCGGTGCCGTGTTCGGTGGCCTCCAGCAGGGTGCGCTGAAGTTCGTCGACATACCTTCCCAGTTCCATGACACCAGTGTGACACCACTGTGGTGTCGTGTCAATAGAAAGTGGTGTCATGGTGCTGGTCGCGTTGCGTCGGCGCGTAGATTGGAGGCTGCAGATCAGTGAGGGGGAGCGGTGGACATCAGCTCGATCCTCGGCAGTGACATCACCCTCAACATCCTGATCCTCATGCTTGTTGCGGGCTTCGCGGCTGGCTGGATCGACGCCGTTGTCGGCGGAGGGGGGCTGCTGCAGCTGCCCGCCCTTCTGCTCGTTCCCGGCATCAGCCCCGTTCAGGCACTCGCCACCAACAAGCTCGCCTCGCTCTTTGGCACCACCACGAGCGCCGTCACCTGGTACCGCCGCGCCCACCCCGACCTGCGTACCGCCCTGCCCATGGCCGGCGTCGCCCTTGTCGGCAGCTACGGCGGCGCGACCCTCGCATCCATGCTGCCCGTCGAGGTCTTCAAGCCCATCATCGTGGTCGCCCTCGTGGTGGTCGCGGTTGTGACCATCGCCAAACCAAACCTCGGCAGTATCGCCGCGCTCCGCCACTCCGGCGGCAAGCACTACGTGATCGCCGCCATCCTGGGCCTCGTCATCGGCTTCTACGACGGACTCATCGGGCCAGGCACCGGCACCTTCCTCATCATGGCGCTCATCACCGCCCTCGGCTACGACTTCGTGCTCGCCAGCGCCAAGGCCAAGATTGTCAACGTCGCCACCAATGTGGGCGCCCTGCTTTTCTTCATCCCGCAGGGTTACGTGCTGTGGGCGCTCGCGATCGGCATGGGCTTCACCAACATGCTGGGCGGCTACACCGGCTCGCGCATGGCGGTCGCCGGCGGCAACAAGTTCATCCGCATCGCGTTCATCGTGGTCGTCGCCGCGCTCATCATCAAGGTCGGGCATGACGTCTATGTGGAGAACTTCGGCGGCTGACTCCGCCGGCGGCCGCATCGTCGCGGTTGTGCAGGAGATCTGCCGCGACACGCGGCCCGGGATGGCGCCACCCCGGCGTGCCCGGACGAATCTCCTGCACAGCGTCGGTGAAGGGTGGAGCATGGCGGCCGACACCCCGACATCCGCTGAGCGGGCCCAGAAACGCCACTAACGCATGCCCACACCCGGCCGATAGTGGTTGATGCAGGCCCAGGATGGGCGGCGCAGTACACGACCTATGGACGGGCACGATGATCATTGTCACGCGATTGAACGATCGGCAGTTCGCGATCAATCCTGACCTCATCGAGCGCATCCACGCGAGCCCTGACACGACCCTTGTGATGGTCGACGGGGCAAAGTACATCGTCACCGAGTCCATCGGCGAGATCATCGACAGCATCGCGAACTACCGCGCTCGCGTGATCGCCCTCGCCCACACCGCCGCCAGCGAACCGCATCCGGGCTGGCAGCTGGGCCTCGTGCCCCCCGCATCCGACGACGTCGACGGAACCGAACCCGACACTGAGCCGCCGGCCGACGCCGTGCCGCTGCGACCGAGGAAGAACTGATGGATCCCGCAACCATAATCGGAATCGTCATCGCGTTCGGTTCCCTGTACGCGATGATCACGCTCGAGGGCGCCCACGTTCAGGCGCTCCTCCTGCCCGCACCGATGGTGCTCGTGTTCGGCGCCACCATCGCCATCGGCATCGCCGGCGGCACCCTCAGGGACTTCGTCACCGCCGTCAAAACCCTCCCCGGGGCGTTCCGCGGCAAGACGGCCAAACCTCAGGAGACCATCGAGAAGGTCGTCGAGCTCGCCGAGAAGGCGCGCAGCGAAGGGCTGCTCTCGCTCGAGCAGGAGGCCGACGAGGTCGACGACCCCTTCCTGAAGGGCGCCCTGCAGAACATCGCAGACGGCACCGACGGCGAAGAACTGCGGATGATGCTTGAAGACGAGATCGAGACGAAGGCGCGTGCCGGCCGCACCGGGTCACGCTTCTTCGGTCAGCTCGGCGGCTACGCCCCCACCGTCGGCATCATCGGAACCGTCGTCTCGCTCACCCACGTGCTCGAGAACCTCGAATCGCCCGCAACGCTCGGCCCCATGATCGCCACCGCCTTCGTCGCCACACTGTGGGGTCTGCTCTCCGCCAACTTCATCTGGCTGCCCATCGGCACCCGCATCCGTCGTCTCACCGACCTGCAGACGGAGCACATGACGCTGCTCATGGAGGGCGTGCTCGCGGTGCAGTCCGGCAGCCAGCCGCGCCTGCTCGGCGAGCGGCTGCGCGCAATGGTGCCGGCTGAATCCTTCAAGGAGAAGGACAAGCAGAAGGACAAGCAGAAGGATGCGGCATGAGTCTGCCGCAACGACGCAAGAAGAAGGCCGAGGCGGCCGAAGAGCATCCGGATGAGCGCTGGATGGCCTCCTACATGGACATGGTCACCGTGCTCATGTGTATGTTCATCGTGCTGTTCGCCATGTCGGCCGTCGACCAGGACAAGTTCGAGGCGCTCAAGAACTCGCTCGCGACCGGCTTCGGCCAGGAGTCAAGCGAGACCGTCGACACGGCCACCGGCGTCGTCGTGCCCGCCGAGCTCGTCTCGGAGGAGGGGGAGGGCTTCACCGACATCGAGATCGCCTCTCTCGAGCTCAACCATCTCGAAGAACTGCGGGAGCACATCCGCTCGAACCTCGCCGGCGACGGGCTCGAGAAGAGCGTCTCGTTCACGATCGACGAGCGCGGGCTGACGGTGCGCCTCGTCGGCTCGGAGACCTTCTTCGAGACGAACCGCACCGAGCTGAGCAGCGTCGCCACCCGGGTGCTCAACGCGGCCGGCCCGCCCGTCGCGGGCAGCGGCTACGGCGTCTCGGTCGAGGGTCACGCCGACGGCCGGCCCGCGGTCGTGCCGTTCCCCACCAACTGGGAGCTGGCATCCGGCCGCGCCACCACCGTGCTGCGCTACCTGGTGGAGTGGACCGGGGTTCCCGCGGAGAGGGTCGGCGCCGTCGGCTTCGGCTCGGCCCGGCCGCTCGTCGCGGGCACCGCCGACAGCGAACTGGCCGCCAACCGCCGCGTCGACATCGTCGTGCTCTCCGCGCTGCCGGAGGCGGTGCGGGCGCTCATCCCGAAACTGCAGTCAGGCGAGCTGACCGTGCCGGAACCCGGAACGGCGGCGGATGCTGAGACCGTCTCCTCCGAGCCGGCGTCGGTCACAGAGCAACAGAAGACGGAGGCGGCGCACTAGCGAATTCTCAAGGCCGGTCTCGAGACTGCCGCTTCGCGACACCTCGACCAGCGGATACTTCAGCCGGTTGAGGTTTCGAGACGGCGCTGGCGCGCCTCCTCAACCCGCGACGGAGTCGACTAACCCTTCTACGGTGCCTGCCGATAGTGCTGGATGTGACGGTCCAGGAACATTCAGCAGCAGGCGGCGCTTCGCGTGCCGGCGGAACGGTCGAACTCTACGACTTCCGCCGCCCCACGACGCTCGCCCGTGAGCATTCGCGCGTGCTCGAGCTCGCTTTCGAGACGTTCGCCCGCCAGTGGGGTACCCAGCTGACGGCGAAGGTCCGCGTGCTGTCGCAGGTCACCTGCGAGCAGGTGCTCATGTTCAGCTACGACGAGTACGCCGCGTCTCTGCCGTCGACGACGGCGATGGTGCTGCTCGCGGTCGACGACATCGACTCGAAGGCCGTCATCCAGTTCCCCACTTCTGCGGCGCTGTCGTGGATCACGTACATGCTCGGCGGCCACGGTGCCACCACGAACACGGGCGAGCGCAAGTTCACGCAGGTCGAGCAGGCGCTCGTGCGTCGCCTCATGGATGACGCGCTGGAGGATCTGCGCTACTCGCTGGGCGCGCTCCTCGTGAACAGGGTCTCCGTCGATGGTTTCCAGTACAACTCGCAGTTCGCCCAGGCGGCGGCGACGAGCGATCTGATGATCGTGGCGGGCTTCGACATCCGTGTCGGTGAGAGCACCGCCAAGGCGACTGTCGCTGTTCCGGCTGAGGTTCTGCTGCCGCAGCTGGGCGACGCCAACCCGACGAGTGCGGTTACGGATGCGCCGCGCCTGATGCGTTCGCAGGTCGCGTCGGCGCCGGTGTCGGTGTCGTTGCGGCTCGAGCCGGCGATGGTGAGGCCCAGCATGGTGCTGAACCTGGCGGTCGGCGATCTGCTTCCCATCCCGCATCCGCAGCACAGGCCGCTCGAGGTGGCCGTGGAGGGGCAGCCTATGGGCCGCGCCGCCGTCGGCTCGAATGGTTCTCGCCTCGCCTGCGTCGTGGTCTCCACGGCCTGACTTTTCACATCCAGCTCTCCAATCGTCCTAAGGATCAGCCATGACAGTTCTCACCAGCACCCTCAGCTCTGACGCGGTAGCCGCTCTCGTTCGGCAGCTGCCGAGCGCTTCGACCCTGACGCCTGTCGTCGCGAAGGATGGCCGCGCGGCCGCCCTCGCCGCGACATCCGCTGTCTCTGCGTCGTTCGTCGGCGCAACCGCCGCCGATGTCGCGATCGTTCTGTTCGATGCGCAGGCGGTTGCGGCTGCGGCCGGCGAGGCGACGCTGGTGTCGGCCGTCGATGTGCTTCGCCCTGCCCTTGAGGCGGCGACGGGTGTTCTGGGTTCGGGTGTTCTGGGCGACGCGGTCGAGGCGGATGCGTCCGCGCTGTTCTCCGACAAGGCCACGGCGGTGTTCGAGTTGACGTCCGAGGGGGGCAACACCGCCGGCTGGTTTGCGATCCGCATTCGCGAGTCCGGCACCGTGGGTGGTGCGGCCCGGCTGAGCAACGACGAGGTCGTCGGCAAGCTGGGCCGCATCAACAACGTCGAGATGGCGTTGACGGTCGAGTTGGGCCGCACCCGCATGTCGGTGCGCGACGTGCTGGGCCTTGAGCCTGGCGCCGTGATCGAGCTGGACCGTTCGGCCGGCGCGCCCGCCGACATCCTGCTCAACGGTCGCCTCATCGCCCACGGCGAGATCGTGGTCGTCGACCAGGACTACGCCGTGCGCATCACCACCATCCTCGATGTCGCTGACGGCGTGGCCTGACGTGGAAGATCTTTTCGTCGCGCTGCGCGTGGCCGTCTCGCTGGCGGCCGTGCTGGCGCTGGTGTGGTGGTTGCACCGTCGCCTCACGCGGGGTGTGAAGCGCCCGTCGGCGAAGGCCGTGACCGTGGTCACGCGGCAGTCGCTCGGCCAGAAGGCGTCACTCGTGGTCGTTGACGTGGAGGGCAGCAGGCTTGTGCTCGGCGTGACCGAGCACGGTGTCTCCGTGCTGCAGTCCGCCGAGATGCCGGAGCCCGTGCTCGAGTCCGTGCCCGCTCTTGACTCCGAGGAGAAGCCCAGTTTCGCTCGCTCGCTCGGGCAGGCGCAGTCGGATGCTGGGGCATTGCGCGTAGTGAAGCCGCTGTTCACGCAGGACGGCAGCGAGGCGTCGCGTTCTGCCGCTTCCGGCGCTCTGGCTGGCAGCATCCTGTCGCCGCAGACCTGGAAGCAGGCTGCCGCGACTCTCCGCAAGGCCCTCTGATGGGGTTCGGAAATGGCCGCGGGCTGCGGGGCCGTGGTGGCGCGCCTCTCGTCCTCGCCTCCGAGGCGCGGCCCTGGCTCAACCCCAGAACCCTTGCCCTCCTGCTGTTCGCGCTGATCACGGTCATCGCAGTGATGAACCTGGGTCTGCAGGCTGCCTACGCCGTCGACCCGCCGACGGATCCGACGGACCCGAACGCCCCCGTGGCGCCACTCGACGACATCGGCAGCCTGTCGATCGAGATCAATGGACCCAACGGCACCCCGTCGTCGTCGATCGTCACCCTGCTGGGCATCACGCTGCTGTCGGTGGCGCCCGCGCTGCTGCTCATGATGACGTCGTTCACGAAGATCTTCGTTGTGCTGGCGATGACCCGCAATGCGCTCGCGCTGCCGTCGATCCCGCCGAACCAGGTGCTTGCTGGTCTCGCCCTGTTCCTGTCGTTGTTCATCATGGCGCCGGTCATCGGCGACATGAACACGACCGGGGTGGAGCCTTATCTTGAGGGGCAGATCGATTTCACGCAGGCGTTGGAGCGGGCATCCGAACCGCTGCGACAGTTCATGCTCTCGTTGACCCGTGAGGAGGATCTGGCGCTGATGACCCGCGCCGGCGGCATCGAGAACCCGGCAGATCCTTCCGCGGTCGAGCTGACCACGCTGATCCCCGCGTTCATGATCTCGGAGCTGCGTGCGGCGTTCATCATCGGCTTCGTCATCTTCGTGCCGTTCCTCGTCATCGACCTGGTCGTCGCCGCGGCGCTCATGTCGATGGGAATGATGATGCTTCCGCCCGTCATGATCTCGCTGCCGTTCAAGATCCTGCTCTTCGTGCTGGTCGACGGCTGGGGCCTCATCATCACCTCCCTCGTAGAGAGTTACCGCTGATGGACGGCAGTGCGGTCCTCGACATCGGGATGCAGGGGCTCCTGATTGCGGCGAAGCTGTCGGCGCCGATCCTTGTCACCGCTCTCACGGTGGGTTTTGCGATCTCTCTGCTGCAGTCGATCACGCAGATCCAGGAGGTGACGCTCTCGTTCGTGCCGAAGGCGGCCGCCGTCTCCATCGCGCTCGTCGTCTGCGGGCACTGGATGATCAGCGAGATCGTCTCCTTCACGCATCGCCTGTTCGACATGATCCCTGCGCTTCTGGGCGGGTGACCGCATGGGCGTCGAACTGGATCTGGTGTGGCTTGAGGCGGTGATGCTCGCCGCCGTGCGCATGACCGCGTTCGTGGTCATCGCGCCGCCGTTCTCGTACCGCGCGTTCCCCGCGCGCGTGAAGGCGACGCTCGCCATCGGGCTGGCGCTGGCCGTGTCGCCACAGGTCGTCGCCCAGTATTCGACGCTCGGTTCGCTCAGCGAGGCCGAGTTCTTCGGTGCGCTCGTCATGGAGATCGTGGTCGGTGCCGTGCTCGGCTTCCTCGTCTTCATCGTGTTCTCTGCGCTGCAGTCGGCCGGAAGCCTCATCGACATGTTCGGTGGTTTTCAGATGGCGCAGGCCTTCGACCCCGGCTCGCAGGTGAACGGTGCCCAGTTCTCGCGCCTGTTCCACATGACGGCGATCGCGCTCATGTTCAGCTCCGGCGCCTACCAGCTGGTCATCGGCGGTCTCGTCCGCAGTTTCACCGCGATGCCTCTCGGCGGTGGCGTCGATCTGGCCGGCACGGCGCAGACCATGATCGCCGGCGTCACCCAGATGTTCCTCGCCTCCGTGCAGATCGCCGGCCCGCTGCTGGTGGTGCTGTTCCTGGCGGATGCCGGGCTCGGCCTGCTCACGAGGGTCGCGCCCGCCTTGAACGCCTTCGCGCTCGGCTTCCCGCTGAAGATCTTCCTCACGCTCTCCCTGGCCGTCGTCGTCTTCGCGGCGCTGCCCGGCATCGTCAGCTCACTCGCCGGCGAGGCCGTCGATACCGTGCTGGGGGTGAGGTAGATGGCCGAGGAGCCTTCAGGCGAACGCACAGAGCAGGCCACCGAGAAGCGCATGAAGGATGTGCGCGAGAAGGGGCAGCTCTCCAAGTCACAGGATGTGACCGCATGGCTCGGTGTGGGGGCCGCCGCCGTCGCCATCCCGGGCACCATTGCCGCGGCATCCGCAGCGGGCATCGATCAGCTTCTCGGTGTCGCCACCATCGCGGCAGCGCCCGACCCGCTGGTCGCGCTCGAACTGCTCGGCGAGGGTCTGAGCGCGATCATGGTGATCTTGGGCCCGATGCTCGTCGCCGTTCTTGTGATCGTCGTCATCGGTGCTGCCGCTCAGGGTGGCATCCATCTGAAGAAGTTCCGCGGCAAGTTCGAACAGTTCAACCTCGTTGCCGGCATCAAGCGCACCTTCGGCATGCAGGCGCTCTGGCAGGGGGCGAAGGCGCTGCTCAAGACGGCCGTTGTCGGGCTCGTGCTGTTCCTTGTCATCCAGGGCCTCATGCCTGTGCTCATGTCTGCCGGCGGCCATTCCGTCACCGCGCTGATCGAGGCGGCAGGGGGAGGGGCGGCCGCGCTGCTGCAGTTCGCCGTCGCCGCCGGCCTCGTTCTCGCCGCCGCCGACGTCTTCGTCGTCATGAAGCGCAACCGCAAGAAGACGCGCATGACCAAGAAGGAGGTGCGCGACGAGAACAAGAACACCGACGGCGACCCCCTCATCAAGTCGCAGCGCCGCTCCCGCCAGCTCGCCATGAGCCGCAACCGCATGATCGCAGCCATCGGCGATGCGGATGTCGTGCTCGTCAACCCCACACATGTCGCCGTCGCGCTCAAATATGAGCCCGGAAAGTCCGCCCCCCGCGTTGTCGCCAAAGGTTCGGGCATCATCGCCGCGCGCATCCGCGAGGAAGCCGAGACGAAGGGTGTGCCCATGGTGCGCGACATTCCGCTCGCCCGCGCGCTGCACGCCGCCTGTGAGCTCGGGCACGAAATCCCCGCAGAACTGTACGACGCCGTCGCCCGCATTCTCGCCTTCGTCATGGCCCTCAAGAAGCGTGGCGCGGCATCCGGAACCCACACCATCGCCGGCACAACGCCGGCATTCCCCCGCGTCAGCGCAGCACGGCCACTCGCCGCGCTGGCCGAGAGCTCGTGAAAGGCCTGACATGAAACGCAACCTTGTGATGCTCGCCGTACCCGTGGGGGTTGTCGGCATCATCCTGCTGCTCGTCGTGCCCATTCCGGCCGGCCTGCTCGACGTGCTCATCATCCTGAACATCCTGTTCGCGCTCGTCATCCTGCTGACCAGCATGTTCGTGAAGAAGCCGCTCGACTTCTCGGTGTTCCCGTCGCTGCTGCTGGTGGCGACCCTGTTCCGCCTCGGCATCAACGTTGCTTCCACCCGCCTCGTGCTCGGCAATGGCTACGCCGGGCAGGTCATCGAGGCGTTCGGTCATGTCGCCGTCGGTGGTTCGCTCATCATCGGTGCCGTCATCTTCCTCATCCTCGTCGTCATCCAGTTCGTTGTTGTCACGAAGGGTGCCGAGCGCGTCGCCGAGGTCGGGGCCCGCTTCACGCTCGACGCCATGCCCGGCAAGCAGATGGCCATCGACGCCGACCTCAACGCCGGGCTCATCACCGATGTTGAGGCCCGCACCCGCCGCGCCTCCGTCTCCGCCGAGGCCGACTTCTACGGCGCCATGGATGGTGCATCCAAGTTCGTCAAGGGTGACGCCATCGCCGGCATCATCATCGTCATCATCAACGCCGTCGGTGGGCTCGCCATCGGTATGGCCATGCACGGCATGGAGATCGGCGAAGCCCTCGAGACGTACACGATCCTCACCATCGGCGACGGTCTGGTCACCCAGATCCCGGCACTGCTGATGGCTGTCTCCACCGGCATGATCGTCACCCGCTCCAATGTCGAAGAAGACATGGGTTCCACCTCGTCGCAGCAGCTCACCCAGTCGCGTCAGGCGCTGATGATCGCCGGATGCGCCGCAATCGTGATGGCGCTCATCCCCGGCATGCCGATCCTCCCCTTCATCATCGTCGGGGCGGTGCTCATCATCGCCTCGCAGCGCATCAAGGCGAACGACGCGAAGAAGGCCGCAGACGCGGAGGCGGAGGAGATCGCCGCAGCCGTTGTGCCACCCGGCGACACCACGGAGGACCTCATCGAGCAGATGCGGGTGCACGCCCTCGAGATCCAGCTCGCGCCCGACCTCGTCGACCTGGTCTCCGGAGCATCCGACGATCTGCTCGCCCGCGTGCGCGCCCTGCGCCGCAAGATCGCCTTCGACCTCGGCGTCGTCGTGCCGCCCGTGCGCACCCGCGACAGTGTCGAGCTGCCCGCCGGCAGCTACGTCATCCGCATCGCCGGCGTGGAGGCGGGCCGCGGTGTCGCCCCGCGCGGCAAGGTGCTCGCCCTCGGCGACAACCTCGACACGCTGCCCGGCCCCGCCACCATCGAGCCCGTGTTCGGCCTCGCCGGCAAATGGATTCCCGGCGAGATGCGCCACAGCGCCGAGATGATGGGCGCCACCGTCATCGACCGCGTCTCCGTGCTCGTCACCCACCTCTCCTCGCTCGTCACCGCCAACGCGGCCCGGCTGCTCACCCGCGAGGATGTGCGCGTGCTCACCGAGGGCGTCAAGCAGGTCAACCCGGCCGCCGTCGACGAGCTCGTGCCACACCCGCTCAGCCTCGCCGAGGTGCAGCGCGTGCTGCAGGGGCTGCTCAGCGAGCAGGTGCCCATCAACGACCTGCCGCGCATCTACGAGGCGCTGTCTCTGCGCGCCAAGGCGTCGACCGACCCGGAGGGGCTCATCGAGGCCGCCCGCCAGGCGCTCGGCCCCGCCATCACCAGCCGGCACAGCGAGGGCACTCTTCTGCGCGTCATGATGATCGACCCCATGCTCGAGCAGTCCATGCTCGAGAGCATGCGCCCCTCCGAGCTGGGCACCCAGCTGCTGCTCGAACCGCAGGCGCTGGAGGCCATCATCGGCTCCGTCAAGGAGATCGCCACCGTGCAGGAGGCCGCCGGGCGCAGCGCGGTTCTCGTCTGCGCCCCCGCCCTGCGCCCCGCCATCCGGCGCATCGTCGCCGCGCAGATCGGCGGGCTGCCCGTGCTCTCGTACCAGGAAGTGACCGCCGCGAACGTCGACATCGAGACCGTGGGGGTGGTTCGTGTCACCGCGCAGATTCCGGCTTGACGGCGGCAGCCTCGACGAGGTGAGGCAGCGCGCCCGCGAGGAACACGGTGCGGATGCGCGCATCGTCGCCATAGAGCAGGTCACCACGGGCGGCCTCGGCGGCTTCTTCGCCACCCGCCGCTACGAGGCCACCGTCGAGGTGCCCGACAGGCCCGGCGGCACAGTGCGCGAGGCGGTCGACGCGCACACGCTCGACGGCAGCGCGCGCGTCGGCCTGGCCGCACTTCTCGATGAGGCGGATGCCACGGAGCAGACGCTCGGGCCGGGTGCGGCTGCTTCGGCGTCTTCTGCTCCTGCATCCTCTGCTTCGGCGTCTGGTGGCTCGGGGCCCGGCTCCGCCGCATCCGCTTCCGTCGGTTCGGGCGTGCCGCTCTCCGTCGCGCCCGTGTCGACGGCGTCCCGCGAATTCGCGGCCATCCTCGACGAACTGCAGGCCGTCACCGAGGTGCCCGAGCCGGAGGCGACCGCAACAGGGTTCGCCGCCGCGGGCGCGACCGCCTACGCGCAGGCGGGCACCGCATCCGGATTCTCCTCCTCACGCGGAGCCACCCCCATGCCTCCCGCAGCACCGCGCGTGCCCGCAGCCCCGCCGCTCGCACGCGGCGTCGGCGACCTCGTCGTCGTGGTCGGCTTCGCCGCGGAGGCGCTCGCCGTCGCCCGCGCCATGTCATTCACGGTGCCCGCCGATGTCGTCGTCGCCGGGGCGGCCGTCGCCGAAGGGCTCAGCCGCATCGACGACCGGCGCGGGGCCATCACCGCCAGGGCGCGCGGCGTCGAACGCGAACGCTTCGTCATCGTCGCCTACGGCCTCACCCCCGGCGACACGGTGGCCCGGCAGGCGCAGTCGCTCGTCGAGTTGCGGGCCGACCAGTTGTGGCTCGCCGTCGACGCGGGCCGCAAGGCCGACGACACGGCCCGCTGGGTGGTCGCGCTCTCGTCCGTGGCGACACCGGATGCGGTGGCCGGCATCGGCAGAGAGGCGACCGTCAGCCCAGAAACGGTGCGCGAGCTCGGCCTGCCCGTGAGCTGGGACTACGACGGTTAGATAGGCTGGGCGCATGCTGGTGTTGACGCGTAAACCGGGGGAGCGGGTGCTCATCGGCGACGACATCGTCATCACCATCCTCGAAGGCCGCGGCGACGGCATCCGCATCGGCATCGACGCCCCGCGTGGCGTCAAGATCCAGCGGGCCGAGATCGTGCAGGCCGTCACCGAGGCGAACGTTGCCGCCGCGCAGCTCTCCTCCGACGACGCCGAAGCCCAGCTCAAGGCCGCGCTCGGGCTGGCGCTGCCGGCCGAGGCTGCTGCTGAGGCCTCTCCGGCTGAGGCCTCTTCTGCTGAGCCTTCTTCTGCTGAGCCTGAGTCGCCTGCGGCTGGTGCGGGCTCGGCCGACCCCGCATAGTTCGACCCCGCCTCCTTGGACCTGCTCGAGCCGAGCATCCGCCACTCGTCTGCTTTCTGTGCCGAGGTCAGCGCTGCCCTGCGGGCACGAGCGTGATGTCGGATGCCCGTTCGAGCGGCACCCAGCTCGACCTCGCGACAGGCTGAGGGCCGCGGATGCCCGGCCGCGCGAGCACATCGGCCGCGGTGAGCGGGCCCAGACGCAGGCCGGCGAGTGCCTCGATCTGCGCGACCGGCACCTGGAAGGTGCGGAACGGCCCCAGCGGCGGCACCGCGCCGGCCACGGCCCCCATGTCGATATCGTCGAGCGCCGGACTCTGATCAAGCACGAAACCGGCCGACTGCAGGGCGGGCCCGCGCCAGGCGGCGACCTTGAAGAAGAGCAGAGGGATGCCGACGCCGCGGTAGACGGGGTCGCCTGCGTCGAGCACGGGCCCGGTGATGACGCTCACCCTGTGCCCGTGATCCTCAGCGTAGGCGAGCACATGATCTTCGAGCCCGGCCCAGAGCTGCCGGCCCTGGTTGAAGGTGGCCGCCTGGGGTGCGGCATTCGTGTACGCGAAACTGTCGCGGTTGGCCCGCTCCGCGGTGGCGGCATCGCCCCAGCAGGGGTCGCGCCGCCGCACGAGATGCCCACGATCGAGATCGTTGTGAGCGTAGAGCTCCGGCCCTGCCTGCTCGGAGGGAGGAACGCGCTCGTCGAGATGCCAGTGGTCGCCGCGCGTGACAGACCTGAGCCGGGCACCGTCGATGGTGACGGCGGTGGCCGCCGCGAGCCGCCGCGCGGGGTCGAGCAGCACGGTGAAGTGCGTGTAGTCGAGGCGCCGCAGCTCGCGGTGCACGGTCGGCAGGGGCAGCGGCACGTCGACCCCGAGAAAGCCGGGGTCGTATCCGGGCGCGTCGTCCTGCGTCATCGTGCGGGGCATCCGGTGCCTGCGATCATCCGCGTGCGTTCGCTCACCCTGTCATTGTCGTCGGCTTCGCGCGCGATTCACAGGGGCGGATGCTGAGCCCGCGCCCCGAAAACGAGGAGGAAATCTGCCATCGGCACCACATCGCGGAGGTTTTCACCGCCTTACGCCGCTTTCTCCTCGTTTTCTGGGCACGGGCTGGGCATCCACCCTCGACGCTCGCAGCAACGCGACCTAGGCTGGCCGCGAACCGGGCCAGCGCGGAACCGGGCCGCACGCAGACGAGGAGGACCATGTCGACCACCGAATATGACGTCATCGTGATCGGAGCAGGGCCGGTCGGGGAGAACGTCGCCGACCGCACCCGGGCCGGTGGGCTCTCCACCCTCATCATCGAGGCGGAACTCGTCGGGGGCGACTGCTCCTACTGGGCCTGCGTGCCGTCGAAGGTTCTGCTGCGCGGCGCATCCGCGCTCAGGGCGGCCGGCAGGGTCGACGGGGTCGACGCGGGCACACTCGATGTGGCCGCAACGCTGCGACGCCGCGACTCGTTCGTCTCCGAGTGGAGCGACGACGGCCAGGTGGAGTGGCTGCGCGGCGCCGGCATCGACCTCGTGCGCGGTCACGCGACGATCGCGGGCGAGAGGCGGGTCGCCGTCGACGGCACCGTGTACACGGCACGCCAGGCGGTCGTCGTGGCGACCGGTTCTGCCGCGCTGATGCCCGACATCCCGGGCCTGGCCGATGTGCAACCGTGGCAGAGTCGCGATGCGACGAGCGTGAAGGATGTTCCGGCCCGGCTGGTGATCGTCGGCGGCGGGGTCGTGGGCGTCGAGATGGCGACCGCGTTCGCGGGCCTCGGCAGCCGGGTGACCCTGCTGGCGCGCACGGGGCTGCTCGGCCCCATGGAGCCGTTCGCCGGCGAACTCGTCGCCGCAGGGCTGAAGGAGCTCGGGGTCGATGTGCGCACCGGCGTCTCCGCGAGCGGTTTCGAGCGCGTCGACGGCGTGGTGACGGTGCAGCTCGGCGACGCCGGCTCCGTCGAGGCGGAGCAGGTGCTCGTGGCGACCGGTCGCGTGCCGCGCACCACCGACCTGGGGCTCGACAGCATCGGGTTGAACGGCGGCGACTGGCTGACGACGGATGACACGCTGCGGGTCGACGGCTTCGACTGGCTGTATGCGACGGGTGACGTGAACCACCGCGCGCTGCTCACCCACCAGGGCAAATACCAGGCGCGTGCCGCCGGCGATGTGATCGTCGCGCGCGCCGCCGCCGGGGAGGTGCAGAATGCTCCGTGGGGTCGACACGTGGCGACGGCCGACCACGAGGCAGTGCCGCAGGTGGTGTTCAGCGACCCGGAGGTCGCCAGTGTGGGCCTCACGGAGCGGGCGGCGCGCGATGCCGGCTACGACATCCGTGTGGTCGACTACGACCTGGGCTCTGTGTCGGGCGCGGGCATCCACGCGGACGGCTTCACGGGCAGGGCGCGGATGGTCGTCGACGAGAAGCGTCGGGTGCTGCTCGGTGTGACCTTCGTGGGCCCGGATGTGAGTGAGCTGCTTCAGGCGGCGACGGTGGCGGTCGTCGGGGAGGTTCCGTTGGAGAGGCTCTGGCATGCGGTGCCGGCGTTCCCGACGATCAACGAGGTGTGGCTGCGCCTGCTCGAGACGTACGGGCGGTAGCCGCGCGCCGCGCTGCCATCGGCTCGAGGTTCTTCGCGTGCGAGCCGTTTTCGGCGATGCGAGCCCGCCGTCGCGCCCTCGCATCGCCGAGAACGCCTCGCACACGAGCCGCGGCGCGCCCGAACACCAGGCCGGCCGCCAGCATCCGCCCGCCGCGCTGCCTCGTCCACGAACCGCTCCACCTCGCCGAGACTGCACGAATCGCACGCTTTCGGCGGCGAAACGTGCGATTCGCGTACTCTCGCCGAGCATCCGGCGCACCCGCACCCGCACCCGCACCCTCTCCACTTCGCCGAGACTGCACGAATCGCACGCTTTCGGCGCAAAACCGTGTGATTCGCGTACTCTCGCCGGGAAGCGACGGGCCTCCGCCGTCAGGAAGCCGAGCGCTGGTAGCTTTCGAGCTCGGGCCCCGGCTGCAGCACGGCGTTCACGATCGCTCGGATGGCGAACTCGTTGGCTCGGCCGAGTTCGATCGCCGCGGGGTGGAGTAGCCACTGCAACTGCAGGCCGTCCATCACGGCAAGGATGCTGGCGGATGCTTCGGCAATCGTGTCGGGTTCGGTGACGCCCTCTCGGGCGCACAGCTCGAGAAAGGCATTACTGACCTCGCGGCGCAGGGTTGTGTAGCGCTCTTCGAAGAATGAGCGGGCCGGATGATCGTCGGTCACGGATTCGCCGGAGAGCACCGTGTACACCTGCACGATGCCCGCTCGTCGTGCGTTGGCGAAGGCGGTGCGAACGAGGTGCAGAAAGAGTTCGGGGCCGCCGGGAATGTGCTGCTCGACGAGGTCGGCGACGTCGGCCTGATCGCGGTAGGCGAGAACTTCTAGCAGCAGCTTCTGTTTTGATCCGAAATGATGCAGAACGCCGGCGTGCGTCATCCCCACCTGTTCGGCGATGTCGGCGAGGGTGCCGTTCGTGTACCCCTTGCTGCCGAAGATCTCCACGGCCGCCTTGAGAATCTCAGTGCGCTTGAGTCTCGTGGCGGGCCGCAGCTGGGGGCCTGTATCCGATACGTTCGCCACGGCATCCTTCCGGCGGTGAGTGTCTGTGGAAAAACTCTTACTTGCCATCTTACTTACCAACCAGTAACCTCGCGCTAACTTACTTTCTAGACAGTAAGTATGACAGCCCGCACCGATCCGTCCTGTCGCATCACAAAGGAGAAGCAATGACGCTCAAATCCACCCTCGCCGCCGCAGGTCTTGTGGCGGCGCTCGCGCTCACCGGCTGTGCAGCCGGTGGGGGCGGCAACGCCCCATCCCAGGGCGATGGCTCACTCACGATCGCCAAACCCGATGGCGCGATCACCACCGAATCGAACAACCCGTGGCTGGGGGATTCGTCTGCGAACAAGCTCGGCTACAAGAATGTGATCTTCGAGCCGCTGGCGATGGTCAACCTCGTGGGTGAGAACGAGACCACGCCATGGCTCGCCGAGAAGGTCGAGTGGAATGACGACTACACCCAGCTCACCGTCACCCCGCGTTCGGGCGTGACCTGGAACGACGGTGAGGAGTTCACCGCCGACGACATCGTCTTCACGTTCGACCTGATCCGCAACACCCCCGCCCTCGACACCGGCAACCTGCAGCTCACCGATGTCGCGAAGGAGGGCGACGATGTCGTGCTCAGCTTCGCCGAGTCGAAGTTCGTCAAGCAGGCGCAGGTGCTGCATATCGCGATCGTCCCCGAGCACATCTGGAAGGATGTCGCAGACCCGACCACCGAGACCAACCTCGAGCCGGTCGGCACCGGCCCGTACGTTCTGGACACCTTCAGCACCCAGTCGGTGACGCTGAAGGCGCGTGACGACTACTGGGGCGGCGAGCTCGCCGTGCCGACGCTGTACTACATCTCGTACAACGACAACACGGCGCTGACGACGGCGCTCGCGAACGGCGATGCGGACTGGGCGCAGGCGTTCATCCCCGACGTGCAGAGCGCGTTCGTGGACAAGGACCCGGAGCACAACGTGTTCTGGGCGGCGAACGTCATGGCTCCCGATGTGCTGTTCGTCAATCACCAGGCGAAGCCGTTCAACAATCTCGCCTTCCGTCAGGCCGTGAACATGGTCATCGACCGTGCCGCGCACACCGAGATCGCGCGTGAGAACGCCGGCCCCCAGCTGACCTCGATCACAGGTCTGCCCACTCCTGTCGGCGAGCAGTACATCGCGTCGGAGTACGCCGGCAAGGAGTTCTCGATCGATGTCGACGGTGCGAGGGCGATCCTCGAGGATGCCGGATTCACCTGGGAGGGCGACGCTCTCATCGATCCGGATGGCGAAGCGGTCTCGTTCACGCTTCAGGTCCCGCAGGGCTGGAACGACTACGTCACGGGTATCAGCCTCATCGCCGATCAGGTCAAGGAGACTCTGGGCGCCGACGCCAAGGTGGACACCCCGGATGCCGACACCTGGTGGGCGGCCAAGCGCTCGGGTGATTTCGATGCGATCATGCACTGGACCGACAGCGGGACCACGCCGTATGACCTGTACTCCGACACGATGGATGGTCGTTGGCTGCTCGCCGGCGCCGACGTGGACTACAACTTCGGCCGCTACACCAACCCGCGTGCGACCGAGCTGCTGAACACCTATGCCACGGCGTCGAGTGACGCGGAGCGCTCTGCGGCCCTTGAGGAGGTCCAGAAGATCTTCGTCGAGCAGGTTCCGGTGATCCCGGTCGGCACCCACCCGTTCCTGGGTGAGTACAACACCCGCAGCTATGTGGGCTGGCCGAACGAGAACGACCAGTACGCGACGGCCGACCCTGTGCAGGTCACGGCTGCGATGATCCTCACACGGTTGAAGCCGGCCGAGTAGATCAGTCACGGACGGGGCGGATGCTGCCCATCAGCATCCGCCCCGTCCTCGCGCCCGCCCTTCACGAAAGAGAAAGATCCATGCCAGAGCCTCTCCTCACCGTGCGCGACTTCTCGGTGGTGTACGACGTCGATCCGCCCGTCGAGGCGGTGAAGAATGTGACCCTCGAGTTGCAGCGGGGCGAGATCCTCGGCCTCGCGGGTGAGAGTGGTTGCGGCAAGACGACCCTCGCCTATGGCGTGCAGCGCCTGCTCAGGGCGCCCGCTGTGATCACCGGCGGCAGCGTGACGTTCCATGATGCGAGCGGCGTCGACGTCGACATCAACTCGCTCGACACCGAGGAGATGCGCAGATTCCGGTGGGACAAGATCTCGATGGTCTTCCAGGGGGCGATGAATGCGCTTAACCCGGTCGCGACGATCGGTGCCCAGCTCGAGGATGTCTTCGAGGTGCATCGCCCGGACCTGAGCAGGCGCGAACGGCGTGCCGCGAGCGCGGAGCTGTTGGAGATCGTCGCTGTCGGGCGTGAGCGCATGCGCTCCTATCCGCACGAGCTCTCCGGCGGTATGCGCCAGCGTGTGATGATCGCGATGGCGCTCGCCCTGCGCCCCCAGCTGATGGTGATGGATGAGCCCACGACGGCTCTCGATGTGCTCGTGCAGCGGGAGATCCTGCGCCAGATCTCGCAGCTGCGGCACGAGTTCGGCTTCTCGGTGATCTTCATCACGCACGACCTGCCGCTGCTGCTCGAGATCAGTGACCGAATCGCGGTCATGCGTGAGGGCGAGATCGTCGAGCTCGCCACCGCCCGCGAGCTCTGGGAGCGTCCGCGGCATGACTACACCAAGACACTGTTGGCCTCGTTCCCTCGGCTCACCGGCGAGAGAGGAATCCTCGTCCGATGACGACACTGGAATTCATGAATGTCTCCAAGCGCTACCGTGTGCGTGGCGCGCCGTCGATGCTCGCGCTCGACGATGTCAGCTTCACCCTGCGCTCCGGGCGGACGATCGCCCTGGTGGGGCAGTCCGGCAGCGGAAAGTCGACGATCGCGAAGATACTCACGCAGCTGGAGACGCCCACCAGCGGGCAGGTGATGTTGGACGGCAAGCCGATCCCCCGGCGCGGTCGGGGCCTGCGCAGCTATCGCCAGAAGCTCCGCATGGTCTTCCAGGATCCGTTCGCCTCACTCAACCCGTACCACTCGATCCGGTACCACATCGAGCGCCCCCTGCGGCTGGATGACGTCGTGCCGAAGGCCGACACCGAGGCGGAGGTCCGGCGCCTGCTTGCGCGAGTGCGACTGGATGCGGATGCCGTCATCGACCGTCGGCCGCATGAACTCTCCGGAGGGCAACGCCAGCGCGTGGCCATCGCGCGGGCACTCGCATCCAGGCCGTCGCTCCTCGTCGCCGACGAGCCGGTGTCGATGCTGGATGTGTCCATCCGCCTTGGGGTGCTGAATCTGCTCGCCGACCTCCAGCGGGAGGAGGATCTCGGTGTCCTCTATATAACGCACGACCTCGCCACGGCGCGGCACTTCAGCGACGAGATCATGGTGCTGCACCACGGCAGGGTTGTCGAGCACGGATCGGCCGATGATGTGATCCTCAACCCGCAGCATGAGTACACCCGTGAGCTGCGGTCGGCCTCCCCCGACCCGGAGAAGCACTTCGGGGCGACACCGCCCAGCCAGGTAGGAGGAGCCCGATGAAGATCCCGTTCCGATTCATCGCCAGCCGCGTCGTCTTCTACCTGTTCACGGCCTGGGCCGCGATCACGATCAACTTCTTCCTCCCGCGCATGATGAAGGGCGACCCGGTCACGGCCTACATGCAGAAGCAGGCCGGGCGGATCACCCCGGAGGCGGAGCACGCTCTCCGCATCCTCTTCGGCCTGGACAAGGACAAATCGCTGGGCCAGCAGTACCTCGAGTACTGGCAGCTGTTGCTGAACGGCGACCTCGGTCGCTCCTTCTCGAACGGTCTCGCGCCCGTCGGCGACGTCATCGCGTCGGCGCTGCCGTGGACGCTCGGCCTCGTGGGTATCGCCACGGTCGTGTCGTTCACGCTCGGCACGGCGACCGGTGCGATCATCGGCTGGCGGCGGGGCAGCAGGGCGGATGTGATCGTGCCGATCACGACGTTCTTCAGCACGGTGCCGTACTTCTGGCTCGGCCTGATCGCGATCGCGGTGTTCTCGAGCATCCTCGGCTGGTTCCCCGCGTCGCACGCCTACGGCAAGGGGTCCAGCCCCGAGTTCACGCTCGACTTCATCGGCCAGGTGGTCGCACATGGCGCCCTCCCTGCGATCACGATCGTCGTCGCATCCCTCGGTGGATGGATCCTCGGCATGCGCAACATGATGCTCACGGTGCTCGACGAGGACTACATCACCGTCGCCCAGGCCAAGGGTCTGCCGAACGGTCGGGTTCTGTGGCGGTACGCCGCACGCAACGCGATGCTGCCGCAACTCTCGAGCTTCGCGCTGTCGATCGGGTTCATCGTCGGAGGCACGATCGTCATGGAGATGGTGTTCTCCTACCCGGGCGTGGGCAAGATGCTGCTCGACGCGACCACGGCGAAGGACTACCCGCTCATGCAGGGGCTGTTCCTCATCATCACGATGGCGGTGCTGTGCGCGAACATCATCGCCGACATCGCCTACGCGATCCTCGACCCACGCACGCGTCAGACGGAGGCATGACATGAGCAACCCAGACACCGTCACCCAACCGGGTCGCGCGGGCAGCCCGGCAACGGCGAGCGTCCGCTCCGCGCCGCCGGCGACCGCGAAGGCGCCGAAGGAGAAGACGTTCTGGTCACAGCTGGCCGGCTCGTTTGCGATGTTCCGCAACAAGAAGTCTCTGGCGGGCCTGATCATCCTCGGCGTGTTCGCGCTGATCGCCATCTTCAGTGATGTCATCGCCCCCTACGGCCCCCTTGAGAAGGACTACACGGCACTCCGTCAGGCGCCATCGTTGGCGCATCTGCTCGGAACGACCCATATGGGCGAGGATGTTCTCAGCCAGATCATCTACGGCACCCGCGGTGTGCTGATCGTCGGATTCCTGTCTGGCATCATCGGCACCGCGATCGCCGTGGTCATGGGTGTGGTCGCCGGGTACACCCGCGGCTGGAGGAGCGAGTCGCTGTCGGCGCTGACCAACGTGTTCCTGGTGCTGCCGGGGCTGCCGCTGATCATCATCGTCGCGTCGCAGTTCGAGGATCCGCCGCTCATCCTCATCGCGGCAGTGCTCGCGATCACCGGATGGGCGTGGGGCGCTCGGGTGCTGCGCGCACAGACCCTGTCGCTGCGCAACCGCGACTTCATCCAGGCGGCGAGGGCCAACGGTGAGCCACTGCGCCGCATCATCTTCGTCGAGATGCTCCCGAATCTCATGGCCATCATCGCCTCAAGCTTCGTCGGCACCGTCACCGCCGCGGTGCTGGGGCTCACGACTCTCGCCTTCATCGGGGTCATCCCGATCAGCAACCTGAACTGGGGCACGATCCTGTTCTGGGCGCAGCAGAACGGTGCGTTCCCGAACTACTGGTGGTGGTACGTGCCCGCAGGGCTCTGCATCGCCATCGTCGGCGTGGCCCTCTCGCTCGTCAACTTCGGCATCGATGAGTACGTCAACCCGCGCCTGCGCTCGGCCGGAGAGCGCGCGAGGGCGATGAAGAAGAAGGGTCTCAACGTGAATGACGCAGTGACCGCCGTGCGCCCGACCACAACAGAGAACAAGAAACGATGAACCCCTCCAACACCGTGATCACTGCCAAGACGCTTCCGTTCCACGACCCCACACTCTCGACGCCTGACCGTGTCTCCGACCTCCTCGGACGGATGACGCTCGAGGAGAAGGTCGGACAGATGCTGCAACTGGATGCTCGTGACGACCTTGATGATCACATTCTGCGTCGGCATGTCGGCTCCATCCTTCACACCTCGCCGGAGCGCATCCTGCGGGCCAATGAGCTCGCCAGGCAGACCCGCCTGGGCATCCCGCTGCTCATCGCGGAGGACTGCATCCACGGGCACTCGTTCTGGCCGGGGGCGACCATCTTTCCGACTCAGCTCGGCATGGCGGCATCCTGGGACGCGCAACTGATGGAGCAGGTCGCGCGGGTGACCGCCACCGAGGTCGCCGCGACGGGACTGCACTGGACGTTCTCGCCCGTGCTCTGTATCGCCCGCGACCTGCGCTGGGGGCGCGTGAACGAGACATTCGGCGAAGACCCGTTCCTGATCGGCGAGCTCGCCTCGGCGATGGTGCGCGGCTACCAGGGCGGCGGGCTCGACGACCCCACCGCGATCCTTGCGACCGCGAAGCACTTCGCCGGCTACTCCGAGACGCAGGGCGGGAGGGATGCCAGTGAGGCCGACATCTCGCGCCGCAAGCTGCGCTCATGGTTCCTGCCGCCGTTCGAGCGGGTGGCGCGGGAGGGGTGCCGTTCATTCATGCTCGGCTACCAGACCATGGACGGCGTGCCGATCACCACCAACGGCTGGCTGCTCAGCGAAGTGCTGCGCGGCGAGTGGGGCTACACGGGAACCCTCGTCACCGACTGGGACAACGTCGGACGCATGGTGTGGGAACAGCGCGTGCAGCCCGACTACGCCCACGCCGCCGCCGCCGCGGTGCGCGCCGGCAACGACATGATCATGGCCACACCGGGCTTCTTCGAGGGAGCGCTCGACGCGGTCGGGCAGGGCCTCCTCGCCGAAGACGCCGTCGATGCCGCCGTGGCGAGAATCCTCACCCTCAAGTTCGATCTCGGGCTGTTCGAAGACGCGCGGCTGCCGGTCGCCGACCTCGATGAGATAGTCGGAGCCGCCGCGCACACCGCACTGAACCTCACCGTCGCCCGCCGGTCGATCGTGCTTCTCGAGAACGACGGCGTGCTGCCGTTGTCACCAGAGCGCCGGGCCTCGATCGCCGTCGTGGGGCCACTGGCGGATGACGCCCAGAACCAGCTCGGCGACTGGGCCGGCGGCTCCGGCCAGGCTGGCTGGATGGACGGCCAGCCGCGCGAGATGATCACGACCGTGCTCGACGGCATGAGGGCGGTCGCGCCCGACAGCTGGAACGTCACTCACGCCCGTGGCGCGGACATCGTCACCCTGGAACCCGACCCCGCCGGGGCGACCTTCCCCGACGGGCAGCCGCGCCCACCCCAGGTCACCCCGTGCGCACCCGATGCGACCCTCATCGCAGAGGCCGTCGCCGCGGCAGAGGCGGCGGATGTTGTCGTGGCGGTCGTCGGCGACTGCGTCGGGCTCTTCGGCGAGGGGCGCTCGACGGCGACCCTCGAACTCATCGGCGGGCAGAACGCCCTGCTCGACGCCGTGATCGCCACCGGCACGCCGGTGATCGTGGTGCTGCTCGCGTCGAAGCCGCTCGTGCTGCCAGCATCCGTCGCCCGCGCCGCCGCCGTGGTCTGGGTCGCGAACCCGGGGATGCAGGGCGGCCTGGCGCTCGCCGAGATCCTCGCTGGCCTCGTCGAGCCGTCCGGTCGCCTGCCGATCTCCTTCGCGAGACATGCAGGGCAGCAGCCGACGTACTACAACCAGATCCGCGGGCAGCACGGCAATCGCTACTCCGACCTGACGCAGTCTCCGGCCTGGGCCTTCGGTGAAGGTCGCAGCTACACGACGGTGGAATATGAAGGTCTGACGGTCGAGGATGCCGTGCTCGAGGCATCCGGAACCATCACCGCTCACGTCACCGTACGCAATACGGGAACGCGCCCCGTGCTCGAGACCGTGCAGCTGTACGTGAGGGATGACGTGACGTCGGTGAGCTGGGCCGACAAGGAGCTCAAGGCCTATCGACAGGTCGAGCTGGCCCCCGGCGAGTCGGCCCGCGTGCGATTCGAGCTGCCGGTCGCGGAGTGCACCATCGTCGATGCTGCCGAGCAGCGCATCGTCGAGCAGGGCCGCTTCGAGGTGCTCGTCGGCCCCTCATCCCGTGACGAGGTGCTGCTCGCGGCGCCCTTCGAGGTGTGTGGGGGGTAGTAGCCCGGGCTTCGTCGTGTGCGAGGCGGGCATTCCGGTCCCACTGACCGGTCTGAGAGCTCGCCGTAGTCAGGATCACTGGGTAACATGTGCTCAACTGCATCGCGAGGAGGCGTAATGGTTGTCCACACCCCGGATGCCGCGAGCCGTATCGATGCCCGCCAGAATCGCGTCGCCATAGTCAGGGCGGTGCGCGATCTCGTCGCAGTGAAGGGTGCAGCGGTGAGCATCCGCGAGATCGCTGATTCCGCCGGCGTCGGAACCGCCACGCTCTACCGCCACTTCGAAGGAAAGAAGGACCTGCTCGACGGGGTCTCGGTGCACCGCTGGTCGCAGATGCGTCATGCGGCGCAGACGAATTCGTCGACGGAGCAGGAGGGGCACGGCATCCGCCGCGTCGTCGGAATCATCGACATGTACACGCGAATGACGACGTCGGATGCCGAGTTCATCCACGCACTCGGGCTGCGGGTCGGCCATGACCCCACGGGTATCGGCCCCCTGCGCGACCAGTTCGACCCCATCTTCGCGCAGCTGTGGGTCAACGGGCAGGAGCGCGGAGAGATCCGCCGCACCGCGCATCCGCACGACGCGATCGAGATGGCCGGCGCCATCCGTGAATCGAGTCGTCGACTGCAGATGCTCACACTGCTCGTCGCGGGAATCGCGACACCGCAGGTCGACCCTGATCAGATCGTGCGGGAGTTGTATCTGCGGGCCAAATGAAGTGCCGCAGTGAACGAGACGGCAGACAAGTGAGAACTTCGGGTCGTCTTATTCTCACTTGATTGAGTAGCCGGGTCCGGGCCCCCAGCATGGCCTGATGCACTGTCGCTACGAACGTCCACGAGTCGCCTCCCCCAGAGGCTTCGGCGGGGTGGCCTGACCATGGAATCCATCGTCTCGCTCACTCTCTCGGTGTTCACCCTCTTCGGGTTCTATGCGCTGCTCGCGGTCGGCATGGGGCTCATCTTCGGCCAGCTCGGCGTCGTCAATGTCGCCCACGGTGAACTCGTCATGGTCGGCGCGTTCGTGATGTTCGCACTCGCGGATGTCCCCTTTCTCCTGCGGCTGGTGCTCGCCGTGCTCATCGGTCTTGTGCTCGGAGTCATCATCGAGCGGTTGGTCCTCTCGACCCTGTATGAGCGAGGGTTCCTCGCGACACTTCTCGCGATGTGGGGCGTCAGCATCGTGCTGCGAGAAGGCGCCAACGCGATCTTCGGTTCGACACCGGCATCGGTCCAGGCGCCCATCCAGCAGAACATCGAGATCCTCGGCGTGAGCTATCCCGTCTACCGTCTTGTGATCGCGGTTGCCGCCCTGCTCATCGTCGCGGCGGTGCTCCTCGTGACCTATCGCACCAAGCTCGGCCTCGTGGTGCGCGCGACGGTCGACAACCGCGCCATGGCGTCCGTGTTGGGCATCCCGCCCCGCCTCATCATCACGGGCACATTCGCGGTCGGTGCCACCCTCGCGGTACTCGCGGGCGCCCTGCAGAGCCCCCTGTTGGGAGTGACTCCCACGGTCGGTGCGGCATTCCTCGCCCCCGCATTCTTCGCCGTACTGCTGGGCCGGGCCGGCTCGCTCCCCGGCGCCGTGTTCGGCGCGTTCATCGTTGCCCTGCTGAGCACAGTGCTTCGCACCTACCTGAACGAGACCCTCGCTCAGGTCGTGCTCTTCTCACTGCTCATCGTTCTGGTTGCCGTTCGTCCGAACGGCATTGATTGGAGGAAGGTCCAATGGAAACCACGCACTCAGTCCGCGCAGGTCGCGGCATGATCTCGCTACGGCGCACAACCGGCATCGTCGCCGCGTTCGCCCTGACCGCGTCCCTAGCGGCGTGTTCGGGTGGCGCAATCGGAGGTGGTGGCGATGAGGGCACGAACGGTGCGTTCAAGGTGGGCCTCATCGCCCCGTTGACGGGCCCCGTTGTGCAGGAGGCCACCGCGATGCAGCGAGGCTTCGAGCTCGCGATCGCAAAGATCAACGACGAGGGCGGCGTGCTCGGCCAGCCCGTCGAGTTCGTGATGGTCGACGACCAGGCGGATGCCGCCAAGTCCACCCAGCTGGCACAGCGCCTCATCAACCAGGACGAGGTCGACTACATCTTCGGCACTGTTCCCGGTGACACGACGGCCGCCGTCGCTCAGGTGGCGGAGTCGGCGAAGGTGCCCTTCTCCTCGGCGATCCTCGGTAACGCGGGAATTTGCGGTGAGTACTTCTTCCCCTTCGGCGAACCCAACGCCTCGCTGCTCAACGGACTGTTGCCGCAGATGATCGCCGGCCACGGCACATCCGTCGCCCTCATCGGCAACGACTATGCGTTCCCGCGCGGCTATTTCGAGGATGCCCGGACCCTTCTCGAGGATCTCGGCGCCAGCGTTGTGCTCGAGGAGTACTCGCCCCTCGGCACGGCGGATTGGCAGCCGGTGATCTCGAAGATCAATGCGGCCTCGCCGGACTGGGTGCTCACCGCTGTGGTCGGTTCGGATGCCACGGCTCTCGTGACACAGGCAGACCAGGCCGGCGTTCTCGACAGCATGGGCTTCACCGGTGTGAGTCTCATCGCGGATTTCTACCCCGGCCTCACCGAGCGCACCCATGGGCTGAGCCTCGTCGGCCGCTATTCCGACCAGCTCGACAACGATGCCAACCGCGAGTTCGTCGAGGCATTCCGCTCGACGTACAACTTCAACGACCCGATCCCGTCGGTCGCTGCCAATGCCTATGAGGGCATGCTCATGATCGCTGCCGCGGTTGAAAAAGCCGGCTCGACGGATGGCGCCGAGATCGTCAAGGCGCTCGCCGAGGTCGAGGTCTCCGACGGTGTCTTCGGCAACGGATCGTTCTCGGATGACCGTTTCTTCATGACCGAGACGGCTCGCTTCGAGATCGGAGAGGGCGGCGCCTATACGCCCGTTGAGACATTTGCCGCCGACCTTGAGGGAATCACCCCGCAATGCGCGTGATGCTTCCATCGCGGCCTGAGCCGAGGGTCGCCACCCGTCACTGGGTGGCGCTCTCGGCCGCGGTCGTCACGATTGCGGCGGCACCATTCGTGCTGCCGAGTTACCCGCTCGCGCTGCTGACACTCGCGCTCGCCTACGGACTCTTCGCGTTCGGCCTCGATCTTTCCTGGGGTCGCGCAGGTGTCGTGAGCATCGGGCACGCGGCCTTCTTCGGAATCGGGGCCTACGGCGTCGCGATCGCGGGGCACAATGATGTTCCCCAGATCGTCGGGGCTCTCGCCGCCCTCATCATCTCAGCGCTTGTCGCACTCGTGGTGGGCCGTATCGGGGTGGGCCCTAAAGCGCTGGCATCGACGATGGCGGTCATCACCCTTGCGCTCACCCTCCTCGCAGAGCAGGGTGCGCGCTCGTGGCTGGGGCTCACGAACGGCAGCAACGGCATCTTCGTGCCCTCTTCTGGCGCCGTGACGAACTTCTATGTCACGGGCATCCTCGTCTTCGTGATCGTCGTGGCCATCTGGTTGCTGCTGCTGCGCGGCCGCTTCGGCCGACGGGCCCTCGCCGTGCGCCTCAACGAGCACCGCACGGAGCATCTGGGTGTGAGCCCCATGCGCACCAAGTTGACCGCATTCGTGCTGAGCGCCCTCGTGGCGACGGCAGCGGGTGCGATCGCCGCCCCCGTCATGGGTCTCGTCTCACCTGGAGTGCTGGGGATCGTCATGTCGACCCAGGTGCTCGTGTGGGTCGCCGTCGGTGGTAAGGGCACCATCTTCGGCGTCTTCTTCGGTGCCGGCGTCGTCACGATCGGCCAGCAGTACCTCGGCGATGCGATCGGCGCCTGGTACCTGCTGGTGCTCGGTGTCGTCTTCATCCTGGTCGTGAAGTTTGCTCCAACGGGCCTCGTGGGCATCCTGTCGAGGTTCCTGCGTCGCGATGTCGGGCGCGCTGCATCGCAGGGTGCTGTCATCGGTGCGAAGGAAGCTCCGGATGTCCCCGGCCACATTGCGCACAAGAGTGCGGATGCGATCCGCATCACCGACGTGCAGAAATCGTTCGGCTCCGTGCCGATCATCAATGGTGTCGACCTTACGGTGGCGCGCGGCGAGATCGTGTGCCTGATCGGCCCCAACGGCGCAGGCAAGACGACACTCCTCAATCTGATCGCCGGAGACCTCGCGGTCACCTCGGGTCGTATCGAGGTGTTGGGCGGCGACGTCACTCGCTGGGCCCCACACCGGCGGGCACGCCTCGGGCTCGGCCGTCTCTTTCAGGTGCCCAGCCTCTACCCGGATCTCACTCCCGGGCAGAACATGGCGTTCGCGCGTGCCGAGGCGTTCCGCGCCGTCGACCTGCCTGAGGAGCTTGACCGCTTCTCTGCCATGGACGACGTGCTCGCGAGTGATCTCTCCCTCGCGGATCAACGGTCGCTCGAGCTGGCGATGGCGATCGCCTGGGGCCCGGAGGTGGTTCTGCTCGACGAGCCCGCGGCTGGTCTGTCGCATGAGGACTCGCTGCAGCTGGCCTCGCTCATGCGGCGCATCAACGCGCAGCTCGGATGCACGCTCCTTGTCGTCGAGCACGACATGGACATCGTGCGCGAGCTCGCCGACCGCGTCGTCGTGCTCGCCAATGGCCGCGTGTTGACGGTCGGCACCATGGACGAGGTCGCCGCGCATGACGACGTGCGTACGGCATATCTGGGAGCGGTGTGATGCTGGAGATCGAGAACCTCCGCGCGGGGTACGCGAAGACGACCGTCGTCGACGACGTGACGATCACGTTCGAGGCGGGCACGGTGACGGCACTTCTCGGCCGCAACGGCGTCGGCAAGACCACGCTGCTGCGCGCCATGTTCGGTCTGTGTGACCGGCAGAGCGGCCGGATGTCGATCGATGGCGTGGAGCTGCCGGCCGGGCGTGCTGAGGTGCCCGCTCGGCACGGCATGACGCTCCTCCCCGACGATCGCGGTGTATTCGCCACGCTCACGATCGAGGAGAACCTGCGCCTGGCGACACGCAGGGGCTATCACCCGCCGGTGGATGTCAAGGAGCTCTTCCCCCTCCTCGTCGAGCGGGCCGAGCAGCCTGCCGGCCAGTTGTCCGGCGGTCAGAAACAGCAGGTCGGTATCGCCAGGGCGATCCTGGCCGGGCAGAGGTTCATCGCCATCGATGAGCTCTCCCAGGGGCTGCAGCCGTCTCTCGCGCAGGCGACCCTTGAGGCCCTGCGTGTGGTCGCCTCCACAGGGGTCGGCGTGCTCTTCGTCGAGCAGAGCCCGCGATACCCGCTGGCGTACGCCGACCGCATCATCGGCATGGTCAAGGGGCGCCTGGTACTCGATCGTTCCGCCGACGAGCTACGCACCGACCCTGCCGCCGTCACCGAGCTCCTCGTAGTGAGCTGACAGACCCCACCCTCGGCGCCGCGAGCGCCACCACTGAAAGGCAAGAATTGACTGACGAAATCTGGAGCTGGACGGCGACCCGAACTGCGGAGGCCATCCGCTCGGGCAGCATCACGTCACGCGAGGCGACCGAGTCCGTGCTGTCACGCATCGGCGACGTGAACCCCCACATCAACGCGATCGTCGAGGTATCTGGGGCAGAAGCGCTCGAGATGGCGGATGCCGCGGATCTTCGTCAGCGCGCGGGCGAGCCCCTCGGCCCACTCCATGGCCTCCCCGTGACGACGAAGATCAACACGGACATCGCGGGCCACGCCACCACCAACTCCGTGCCGGAGTTCGCGAACGACGTCGTCACCGAAGACCACCCCGCGATCGAGAACCTGCGCGACGCGGGTGCCGTCTTCGTCGGCCGCTCCAACACCCCATCCTTCTCGATCCGCTGGTTCACCGACAATGACCTCCACGGGCGCACGCTGAACCCGTGGGACGCCTCGCGCACGCCCGGTGGTTCTAGCGGTGGTGCGGCGGCGGCCGTGGCATCCGGCATGGGCTTCATCGCGCACGGTAACGATATCGGCGGCTCCATCCGCTATCCCGCGGCCAGCTGTGGCGTTGTCGGTCTCCGTCCGACGCCCGGCCGTGTGCCGGACTGGCCGACGCCGCGCCTCGGTGCCCCCCTGCTCGGTACGCAGCACATGCAGGTGCAGGGCCCGCTCGCGCGCTCGGTCGACGATGTGGCGCTCGCCTTCTCGGCGATGGCCAGGTGGCACCCGAAGGACCCGTTCGCCGTTCCTGTACCGCTGCAGGGCGAGCCGCTCGACGGGCCCATCCGCGTGGGTGTCGTGCGCTCCGTGGGAGTCGTTGACCTGAACCCGGCGGTCGACATCGCGATCTCGCAGGCCGTCGCCTCGCTCACGGATGCCGGATACCTCGTCGAGGAGGTCGACCTCAGCCTCTTCGCGGATGCCTGGCTCCTGTGGTGGCAGGTGGTGCAGGGCGTCGAGTTCGAGGGGCTCGGCAAGCTCATCGAGCAGTACGGCGATGCCGCCATCCGCAAGTCCGCCGACAACCAGTTCGCGGCGATGCACCGCATCGTGTCGGGCTTCGAGTTGAGCGACTATGTGGGCGGCTATGCGCAGCGCGCAGCACTCGTGCGCGAACTGCAGCTCGTTCTGCAGCAGTACCCGATCCTTGTGCTTCCCATTTCAGCCGAGCAGACGTTCGAGATCGATGCGGATGTGCGCGGCGTCGACCGCATGGAGCAACTCGTCAAGGCGCAGTGGCCCATGATGTCGGTCGCCGCCCTCTCGGTGCCGGCGCTCTCGGTGCCGGTCACCGTCGTCAATGGCCTGCCGACCAGCGTGCAGCTTGTCGGACGGCGCTTCCGTGAGGACACCCTCCTCGCGGCCGGCCGCGAGATCGAATCGCGGGCATCCGTGTCGACGCCGATCGACCCGCGGTAGGTCGCGCGAAGATACCGCTGTCACAAGAACTCATATGAGCTGGAGCGGATGACGGGAATCGAACCCGCGCTATCAGCTTGGGAAGCTGAAGTTCTCCGATACCGATTACTGGGACTTACTCGGGCATCCCTTCCCTGTCAGCGCATAGCCCAAGTAGACATGAGTAGACCCATGTAGTCCGCGAAAACCACGAGTAGATGATGGATTTCCCCGCATTCGTGGGGTCGTGCGAGTCGTATGTCCCCGCTAGTCTCTGAGCATGAAACGCGCCTTCGTGATCGTCGCTGCGGTCCTCATTCTTGCCGGATGCGCAAGTGAACCTGAGCCTGAGAGCTCGCGCGGACCAGAGCCCACGGTGGTGGAGTACGCAACTGAGAATCAGGTGGCCTCTGTCATTGCGGAGTACGAACCGAAGTGGCGCGAGGTGATCGAGGAGTCAACGGAGTGCAGATTTCTCTGGGTTCTCGGCGGTAGCACTATCGCTGAGGAAATTCACGGCGACGTGTGCTTCATGCAGGAGAAGACGATTGGGATTACAGCGCAGTTGGTCCTACGCGACTGGGAGGCATTGAACGTGCCCGAATCGCTGCAGAGCCTCGTTACAGACACCAGCACGGTTCTGCGCGAGATAGGTAGGGGTGACCTCAAGACCATCTGCGGTGAGGCATCGCGACCGGTCGAAACCGATGAATGCAACAGCGAACTCGCCGGGAGGAACATGCTCTACTCGCAGCTCGAATCCAGTCTGAATAAGTGGAGCCCCTACCTGTGAACATGCAGCGCGACAAGGGCCGCGACGACCTCCTCTGGCTGATCATGGTCGCCGGACTCGTCATCGGCGGCCTGATGACGATAGGCGGTCTCCTTGTCGACATCGGAGCGCTCACTATCGTCGGTGTGATCTTCCTGGCGTTCGGCGGCGGCGCGATGTTCACGCGACTCAGTCGGCCGTAGTTGGCATGGTCGACACCGACGAGCTGCGCGACGACGACCCTGATGTGGTCGCGGGCATGGAGTTGCTGAAACGCCTGCGTGAGGCCGAAGCTGAGATCCGGG
Organism: Homoserinimonas aerilata; assembly: GCF_006716125.1. NCBI lineage: Bacteria > Bacillati > Actinomycetota > Actinomycetes > Micrococcales > Microbacteriaceae > Homoserinimonas > Homoserinimonas aerilata. Next base: position 129,440 of record NZ_VFOM01000002.1, read on the forward strand.
ATCTGCCTGCACGAGAATAGGCTCATGACCCTCACCGCGATCATCTCCCCCATCCGTGACGGACGAGCCACAGGACGGGCGGAGACGGCCGAGATCAGCGCGGATGGTGCCGACTATGGGGCGGCGAAGGTGGCGCTGCAGGGGCTCGTACCGCAGGGATGGCGGATGCTCGCCATCCGGTATGACTGACCGACCCCCGCGAAAGCGGGTGGTGGTGAATGACAGTCAATGCTGGTGAATGACGGTGGGGTCTGTTAACCTGAGCATGCGTGGGTGGTCGTCAGCAGCTGTCAAGTTGCCCCCGAAAGGGTTCGCCGGCCGACACGCACTACAAGGTCGCTATCCATGGATATGCGGCCTTTGTCGTTCCCGTCCACGGGTGCATTTTCAATCCATACGAAGTGACGGCGCTGTCCGGCGATTGTCGGTAGAGTCGCGGCCCTAACTCAATGAGATACCGTGTCTCAACATTTCCGAAGGAGTCAGCATTGAATGCTGCTCCAGTGGCGGAGGCGACGAGGTCAGCGAGTTGCAGTGGCTCGAGTCGTTGAGGTTGGTCGATAGTTCCGCCTGCGGGATCGAGCCACCGCCAATCGATCTCTGTTGGCATCCCTCGCAACTTCGTTTCGTATTCCCTCAGATCAGATAGCTTGAATCTGATTATGTGCGCGACCGTGTAGCTGACGACTTCCCGATGCTTGCGTCCCATCCACGACAGGCGTTCAAGCAAGAATCGGAGCTGGTAGAGATACATCTGGCTTTCGTTGAGTTGGCCAACGAATAGGTGGCGCTTGCATGCGACTACCGAGACGACTTTCATCCAGCCCTGTCTGCCCAGAGTTCTTGCAATGTGCAAGCGCTGGGAATGCGACCGGATGTTCTTCCACGCAACGTATGAACCTGCCGCTCTATTTAGATCCGTGCGCAGGCTGGCGAGGGTTACCTCGATGTTGTCGAAGTTCGAGTCTCGGACGACTGAGGCGGAGAGAACGAAGTGATCGGAAGCTAGATTCCCGTGGCCGCGTTCGCCGGACTCATCAATGTAGGCATGAAGCACCCACCCACCCTCGCGTGTCTATTACCCGCTCCCAACCCCCAGTGTCGGGGTCACCGCGTAAGATCATGTTTCGCAGCGGCCGGGCTGCTCCCCAATGAGAGGAGCCCCAGTGCGTCACACCCCGCAGGACGCGATCACCACCATGGAACGCCGCCAATCCGTGTACCCGCCGTCGAAGTGGCATCCGCTGCTAGCTGCACGAGAGGTAGAGCCCGGGCTTTGGTACATGATCGACAGCACCGAGCAGTGCTACGGGGTCATCCGAATCATCCGTCGCGGGGACGAGGTCGGATACCGGGTGACGTCGTGGGCGCAGGAAGCGTCAGAGCGTCAGCTGATCGGCTATTACCGCACCCTGAAAGGATCGTGCGAGGCCGCGCACAGGCGATTCGTGGCGCTGCACGGGTGGCCGGGCGCGGTCAACTCCGGACGGGTTCCAGAAGCTCCGGCCCGTCGCCTCTGAGCGGTGCGACCTCGTAGAACTCCAGCGACTGTGCGACCGGCAGGGCCGCCTGCACCGCGGCATCGACAAACGACTGGTCGCCCTCAAGTTCGGGGTTGAGCCAGTCATCCCACCAGTCACGCGGCAGCGGCACGGGGTTGCGGTCGTGGATGCCGATCAGCTCGTCGACGGCATCGGCGGTGAGGATCGTCGCCGTCAGATTCCAGCGTGCCGGGTCATCCTGCGGCAGAGCAGGATCTGGCCACCACGAGTACAGGCCTGCCATCGCGAGCGTCTCCCCGGGCAGGTGAATGAAGTGCGGGGTCTTCGTGCCATCCGGGTCGGTGCGCCATTCGTAGTAGCCGGTCATCGGCACCAGACACCGGTGAGATTTGAGCGGGCCGCGCCATGTCGCCTTCTCCGCGATGCCCTCGCTGCGCGCATTGAACGTCGGAAACTTCAGCTTGAGAGTCTTCGACCACGACGGCACCAGTGACCACCGGGCCGGCTCGAGGCGTCGCACCAGCTCGCCGGTCTTAGTCGACTCGACGACGATCGGGATCTCCTGCGTCGGCTTGATGTTCCAGCCGGGTCGCCAGTCGCGCCAGTCTCCGCCGGCCGCGACGAACTCCTCGATGAGCTCGTTCGTTTCCTTGTTCATCGCGAAGCGTCCGCACATGCCCCTATCCTGCACCGCATCGGGATACGACGAAAGAGCCCCGCCTCCCATCCGAAGATGAGGGGCGGGGCATTGTTTCGGCTTTGGGGAAAGCGCAACTACTGGCAGCAGGCGGTCGATTCCTCGAGCGCGTCAGCGGGGTCGACCGGGACCTCGTACTCCGGGCCGCTCACTGTGAACTGCCCGTGCCGGCCGTCACTGCCAGCTGGTCGGCGGTGCGCTTCGTCACCAGGTCATAAGACGCCTGCGACACGAGGATGCCGATCAGGATGAGCACCGGCCATGCCGGCAGCACCCATCCCATCCACAGCGCGAAGAGGATGACCAGCGCAGCGAGGACGATCGACACGGCGATCGCGACGATCTTCTTCTGCCCGGCCGACCATCGCGGGTCGACTACGAGCGCCGTCGCGTAGGGGGCGAAGAAGTTGAGGAGCAGCGTGAGCGCTGCCGGGATGGCGGGGATTGCGATTGCTTCCATGTGTTGCTCCTAGCGGGGTAGGTCCGCCGGCCATTCCGGCGGGGGTGGTTGCTTGCCGTCCCAGATGTGGGAGCGGAGATCGTGGATATGCGCTCGGTATCCGTCATTGTGCTTCTCGAGGCGGTTGAGCCGTTCGTCCTGGGCTGTAGCCCGGCGACCGGCGTCATTACGGTAGGTGGAGAGCTCCTCCTGCAGCTGGTCGATGAGGCTGTTTTCGCCGGACTTTTTGACGGCCCGCCCCGACGAGATCGCGCCGAGCCAGACGCCGCCCGATCCGACGACTGCGATCGCCAGGCCGATGAGTGATGTGATGAGCCATTCCGGCATAGGGTCTCCCTCCCGAGACTGGGAGGGTTACTTGATGATGGCCGCGCGCACCGCGCCGGGGATCCGCGCGAAGTCGTCAGCGAGGATCGCCTGCACACGGGCCGCGATCTCGGCCGCCGTCAGCTCCGGATCGATGCGCGCCAGCTCGGCGGCGAGGCTCTTCACATCGATGTCCGAGACGGCGAGGGAACCGGACTTCTCGAAGGCGTCGCAGTAGTACGTGATGCGCTTGAGCTCGGCGAGGGTGAAGGCGGTTTCGCCGGAGAGGAGACGCTGGAGAATTGCGTCGTCGGAGGGGGCGAGGATGTGGACGAGAGCGCCGGGGCCAGCGAGGTAGGCGGCTCCGGTGGGGGCGGTGTCATAGACGCGGTACATGTGGGTGGTCCTGTTCTGTGAAGGGATGGGCAGGATGGTGCCTCCGGCCAGGGTGGAGCGAGAGTAGAGGTAGGCGCCGGGGTTGACAAGGGTTCCGTTGACACGGACTTCGATGTGTACGTGCGGGCCACCAGAAGCGCCCGCCCCGTCAGAGCCACGGGCCCCACCGGAGTCCGCAACCTCGGTGAGGACGTCCACCGACTGCCCTCGACTGACGTGCAGCGCCGACAGGTGAGCACAGAGCACATCGATGACGTCCCGGCCCACCACGTAGGAGATCTCGACGTAGCGTCCGTAGCCGGAGCTGTTGCCGGTATTCCCGGTGCGCTTGACGGTGCCAGCACCGGAGGCGTACACGGCGGTGCCCACGGCAACCGGGTCGTCTATGCCCTGATGGAACCGCGGCGAATGGAACCGGCCGCGATCCTGCATGTAGCCGCCACCCGTTGCGATCGCATCCGAGACGGTGGGACGGTAGAGGGCGCTCACGGAGCCACCGCATCGAGGACAATCCCACACGGGCCGCAGACCACCGTCGGGTTTTCTGCGGCCGCGGGAACCCGAATGGTGATGCCTGCGTTTTCGCACCCGTCTGTGGTGCAGGTCACGTCATACTCCGCCATGGGCGGTTCATCTATTTCGGTCATCATCCTGGTCCTGACGTTGGGGTCATTTGCACGGCAATCCACTGGTAGGGCACCGTCAGTCCGTCGGCACCGTTGAAGCCGAAAACGCTGATCGACGTGGCGCCAGCGGCAGCGTTGAAAGACACGCCTTGGTTGGTGGCGCGCCCCATGACAGACACCATGGCCGAGTTGGTGAACCTGCCTGCGGGGAGGGTGATCGTGAAGTTCTGCGTCGCCGCAGAGAACAGCTGACTGCCGAAACCTGCGGCCATCGCATACGGTGCCGACCGGCCTCCGTTTAGGTTCTGGTACTGGGGGCTGCGCATTGTGTCTGCCTGGACGCGGTACTCTCCCGCATTCAGGCCAGACCATGCACTGTCGGGGCCGTCAAAGTCTCCGACCTTGATCATCTGCGCATCGGCGTTGTTGCCGATTGACACCCACCGTTTCGGCGCGCCTGCGCCATCATTGAATCCGCGAATGGTGCCCGCAAGGCCGCTCGGGTCGTAGATAGTGAGTCCGGCACCAGACAGGACCACGCGCTGTCCTGACACGGCGGACTCAATGGTCGCCCCGATGGCGGTCAGCAAACCGTTCGTGCCGATCGTGGTCTGTGCGGTCCCGGCGGCGTTGAACCCTTTGAGTCCGGTCGAGTCCAACTGCACGCGCTGCCCTGATGCGGCCGTACGCACCACAGCACCCGTGATGGTTTTCCCGTCAATGGCACCATCGACAATCAGCTGCCCGGTCGTTTTCCGGCGGACGCTCATGTCGTGGAGCAAATATCCGAGCCCTGACGTGGCGCTTGTCTGCATCTGGATGAACAGGGTGCCGTACGCAGAATTGGCTGGCGCGGTGGCTTCAATGCTGAACGGAGTGAGCACGCCGGTATTGGGCACCGCGAAATTCGGAGAGGAGAGAGAGGTGCCCGCTGCGTCGTAGAAGAAAGCGCCGATGAGAAACGAGGTTGCGGTTGTAGCGTTCGACCATCCGGTGCCGTCGATCTGAAACTTTTCGCCGGGGACGGCCGTAAATTTGTGGGAGTTTCGGACGCGGACGGTCTGCCCGTTGGCGTTCAGTCGCCACGCAAGGCCCACGGTCGAGTTCGGTGTCCAGATCAACGATTGGGCGGGCTCGTACTCTTGAATCCACGCCCCGGGAGGGTTGGACAGTTCCGGGTCGTGGACGTAGTTCTCAAAGTCGCCCACCGCGAGAGCTTGCGTCGTGATCGTGTTCGCCTTGATGTAGGTACCGTCCAGCTGGCCCACTGTGGCCTTGCCGAGGTCGATAGACGCCAGCACCTGGTGGTTGATGGTGCGGGCCTCCCACACGCCCGAGACGAACTCCCACTGGCCGATGACCGTCGATGAGTCCCGCTGAAACCACGTGTCGCCGTCGATGAAATCGGTTGTCCCGGATGCAGGATCCAGCGACCAGACGACCCTGTTCTTGCCGTTCGCGGACGTGACAGCAGTCTCCGCCGCCTCCACCGCATCGATGACATCCTGAGCCATCTGCCCCAGACGGTCACCGTCCCACTCGACCGTGATCGACACAGGGGAGGACGGGTCAGAAATGTTCCCGACACGATCCACCGACCGCTGCCTAAACCACACCGTCACCGCATGCCCAATACCGGTGACCTGCACCGATCCGGCCGACACCAACTGCTGCCCAACCGGCAGATACGTGCCCGTCTCAGAGTCAGACTGTTCCGTGATGACGTGCTTGTGCTGCTTCGGCGGAGCCACCGGGCCCACATCCGAATCCAGCAGGCCGTCCCACGCCACGGATACGGCGCCCATGTCCTGAGTGACCACCGCAGTCGTGGGAGGCCACGGCAGATCCGTCGGATTGGCGACCATCACACCCTGCGGGCCGGACCATTCGCCCCACACACCACCCTTGGAATGGGCGCGCGCACGCACGTAGAACATCGTGGCCGGTTCCAGCGGGAACCAGTGCACCACCCGATCGACGGCCGCCGTCATGCGCGTCCACGGTTCCGTCAGAGACTCCCGCGACCACAGCTCGTACTGGTCAATGACAATCATGGTGCCTTGGGTGGCCATCGTCACTTCATCCCACGTGATCGTCACCGACCCGCGGGCGGCACCATCCGTATCCCAATACCCCTCATTCGAGAGAGATAGGCCGGTGGGCGCGACCGGGATACGTGCATCATTCGGTGACGGCACCACACCAGAACCGCCCGACCCGGCACCGATCCGCGCATTCGACTGCGTCTTCGCCAGCGACGGCAGCAACGCCGAAAACCGGTCCCCGACCAGAACAGTCACCCGAATTTGAGAGTCCTCCCCCTTGGAGAGCATCACCTCGAAAACGCGAACCTTCTGCCCGGAACGGTTCAGAATCCAATCGCCCGGCTCGAACCCGCGCCACGGCCACAAATGCGCGGGAACAGCGTTCGCGTCATAGGTGAACGACATCTCCGTTTTCGCGACCGTGTTCTCCGCCAGCGAATGCTCACCGATCTTCGTCGCATCCGCAGGCTTATCCACCCCACCCGCAGCAACCCACGACTCGAGCTGCCCGAAATGGGCCAGATCGGTGCCCACAAAATCTTCGACCGTGACCCGCAGATCCCCCTCGCCCTGCACCGTCACCCGAGTGCGGATGTCATCGATGGAGCGTTTCACCGGGGCCTGCGCCACCGGCACTGATGCCATCGACACCACCGCACCACGCCCGGGAGGGGACACAGATCTGCGATCCACGGTCCGGTCGATACCGGTGCCCGGGTTGTACAGCTTTAGTGAGTGATGGAAGCCGACCTCGAAACCGTCGGTGGCGTACTCGACCACACCATCCTGAATCAGCCCGTCCAGAACCTGTGAGTAGGGGATGCCCAACCGGTACGTGCGTTCGAGGTCGGTCGTCGCCCACGGCACCCCGTCACCGTCATGGGTGGCCGAGAACCCCTGGTAGAACCATGTGCCCCAGCCGCGCGCCTGCGCCTCATTCATCAGCGACATGAGGATGCGTCCCGGGGTCGCTGCACGCCAGGTGCGTTCCCCTTCCGCTGCGGACATTGACCACTGCACGCGGGCGCGCTGCAGCAGCCAGTCGGCGATACTCACGCCCCGGTAGGTGATGATCCCCGCCGGGTCCGCATCATCAGTGTCATCGCGAGACAACACGAAGCGGCCGTTCTTGACCTGCCGCACCCATTTGTCGCCGTCGTAGATCTCCACATCCACAACTTGGAAGCCGGGCAGGTCCGGCTCTACCTCGCGCGACGCCTTCACGATCAGCACGGGGGTTGCCGAGTGCGGGGCAGTGAAATCGATCGTCTGCAGGGTGAGGATACGGCCCACAGCCCATCCCAGATGCTCCGTGTAGTCCACCATCCGCACACGGATGTCGTACGGGAACTGGGCAACAAAATCAGACAACGTATGCCCCTCTCGCTCGCGTGCGGAATGTGATGCCGGTCTGTGAGGTCGTGACAACCCGCAACCGGCCAACACGAGTAGACGGGTTCCCGCCGATCAGATACGGGGCGATGCGGAACCCCGGGCCCGGGGAACGGTCCACCCACGGGGTGAGCTCATCGAGGGGAACCCAGGGGGAGGCTGCGGTCGTCTGGAAAGCTTGCCCGGTTGACGAGTTGAACAGCACCCCGCCGGTGTTCCCGCCGGCTGCTTCACAGGAGAACCACGCGCCGGACGAATCGGTGATCTCGAACCGTGACCCGAACGGACCACCCAACCAGATCAGCGCATCATCGACGGGCGCTGACATCCCTGACAGGACATCCACGAATTGGGTCGGATTGGCGATCGTCACCACCGGCGAGATCACTTCAGCTGCACTACGCCAATACACCCCGTTGAGGCGGATCAAAACAGTCAGATCGATGATGCTCTCGCCGGCTCCATACCCCTCATAGGAGGACGACAAGAACTCGAACTCCACCGTCCGAGACGGAGCGGCGGCCACCGACAGCGTCGGCTGCGGCGACAGGAGCAAGGAGTAGAGAGTTTCGAGATTGGCTTTCGGTGTTTGCACCATCAGCCGCAGTGTCACCGGGGCGGTCGTCCCCGGCAACGTTTGCACCCCGTCCCGTCCCGGCACACGCAGCGCCAGAACTTCACGGATAATCTCGCTGATCGGCTTCGACGGTCCCCGAAACTTCCATCCGTAGGTGGGGTTATCCAGCGGAATGCCGTTGACGCTATACATACCCGCTCGCAATCAGCATTTCGGCCGCCTCACGCAGATCGTTGACAGGATCACGAGAAACGGGGTGGTGAATATTGACCTCGAGCGTTGTGCTGGACGATGACGCTGGCTGGATACGGTGCTGACTAGTGTTGTCGTCCGCCGCGATCCCACCGTTGGCGAAAGCCACTGCGCCTGCGGGAATGTAGATTCCGCCGAGGCGCGCCGCTGTCTCCGCCATGACCGCATCAGACCGGCTCCGCTTCGACGGCGCCAAAGGAATGTAGGCCTCGCCGCCGGTTTCTGGTTCGGCCCAGACCCGGTAAGAGCCAGCTGCAGCGATTTGCGCGACATGATGCTCTGCGCCGGATCGCACACCGCCGTTCGCGAAGTAGTCCACCACTCCGCCGTCTGCCTGGGTGATGCCGCCTGAGGTGCCGACAGCGATTCGTACCTTTCGGCTCGCGTTGTAGGCGAGGAAGCGTTCAATTTCTTGCTGTGCACTCGCCGTCTCGGCGATGATCTTCCACTCCGTCTCGGACGGAATCTTGAGGATCTTGTCGGCGATCGCCTCAGCTGCCTCGCCCGTTACGCCGAGGTCAGCGATGCGCTCCAGGAGCGCCTGCCGCGAGTCCACGAGCCGCTGCCGGTACGCCTCGGTGTTTCCGTCGAGGGTGTGCTGTGCTTCGGCTGCATCCCATGCATCCTTCGCCAGGTCGACGAGCATGCCCATGTTGTCGCGGCCGGCCTGCTCGGTCTCATCGAGAGTGAGTGCGTAGCCTTCTTGACCTTTGCGGGCTTTCTTGATCTGCTCATCGACCTCGGCGAGGGTGTCGAGGTAGTCGATGTTCGCGGTTACGGCGTCTTGCCCGACCTCGTTCGCCTTGTTCATCGTGCCGATGAGCTGATCGAGATCCTTCCGCAGCGTGTCGGCGCCGTCGGCTGCGTCGATGTAGGCGCGGGCCGCTGACTTCGACTGCTTCTCGCCCTTGCCTTGCGCAAGCTCGAGCATGGCAGTCTTCCGTTCTGCCTCCGTCGTCTCCGACGTGATGAGACCGAGCGCGAGCGCCTGAGTCTCGAGCGCATCCCGGTAGGCGGGCATCGTGGAGAGGAGTCGCCACAGCTGCTTCTCGGACCCGTCGGTCTCCTTCGCGAGGAGGTTGAACCCCTTCTGCGCGTCAGGCAGATTCGACTCTGCCAGCGTGGCGAGGGTCACCCCAGCATCCTTGAGTGCCTCGAAGGCGCCGAAGTGTGTGGAGTCGAAGCGGGCGAACAGGTTGTCCGACTGGTCAGCGGCCGCCTGCAGAACAGCAGGCAAGTCAGACAGCTGATCCTTTACATCGGTCGACCACTGTAGCCAGTACTTCGCGTCCTTGCCCTGAGCGACCGTCGCGAACACGTCGGCGGCGGTCTTGGCGCCCTTGAATGACGCCTCGACATCCTCAGCGGATGCCTGCAACGAATCGAGGTGATCGGAGAGCAGCTTCACGCCGATCATGGCCGCCAAAATGGCGATGCCCCACGGACCCGACAGGAATGATGCGGTGCCCTTGAGCGCTGCCGTAGTGTTCGGCGACTGGGCGGTGAGTAGCGCCAGCGCGCCCCGGAACTCGACGATCTTCGGCACGGCGATGAGAGCCGTACCGCCGATGAGAGCGATGAGCCCGACCGCGAACGCGCCGACGACAAGGAGCTCCTGCAGCGGCTGCGGGAGAGACGCCACACCATCAGCCAGGTCAGCGATGCCACCGACTGTGTCCGCGACGACAGGCAGGAACACCGAGCCGAGGTTGATCGCGGCATCGTTGATGCGGTTGTTCATGATCGCGATCTTCGACTCGACGGTCTCGTACCGCTTCGCTGCCTCAGCCTGTAGCGCGTTGTTCTCCTCGAACGCTTCGTTGCCGAGCCCCATAGCCGCCGTGAACTGGTCAGACGCCGCAGCCGAGCGCAGCAGGGCGTCACGCATTCGCGTTTCGGTGATGCCCAACGACTCGAGCATCCCGAGGGTGGAGCCGCCTTGCTTCTCCGCGTCCGCGAGTCCCTTCACGAACGCTGCGAGAGCAGCGCCCGGATCCGTCTTCCACTTCTTGGTGAAGTCGTCGGCGGACATGCCGGCGATCTTCGCGAACTGCACGACACGGCCGCCGCCTTTGTCGACGGACGCGGCGATGTCGATCATCACCTTCGAGACGGCCGAGCCACCGGCCTCCGCCTCAATACCCACTGAAGAGAGCGCCGCGGCGAGACCCATGGTCTCGCCCTCGGTGAGGCCGACCTGGCGGGCAGCACCGGAGAGGCGGGTCGCCATGTTGACGATCTCCGCCTCCGTGGTGGCGTAGTTGTTGCCGAGCGCCACCACGGATGATCCGAGGTTGGAGGTCTTGTCCTGCGCCGTACCCATGACGTTCATGAACCGGGCGAGGGCTGTAGCTGCGTCGTTCGCGGAGAGGTTCGTGGTCTCGCCGAGGTCGATCATCGTGCGGGTGAACGCGACGACGTTCTTCGTCTGCACGCCGAGCTGCCCGGCGGCCTCTGCGACGGCCGCGATCTCGTCATGCGAGGCCGGGAGCACCCCGGTGAGGTCGCGCAGACCGGACTGCACGCCGGCGAGCTCCTCCGCGGTGCCGTCGACGGTCTTTGTGACGCCCGCCCAGGCGGACTCCCACTGGATTGCCGACTTCACTGTTAGAGCGGTGACCGCGACAACCGCCGCGCCGGCCGTGACGAGAGTCCTCCCGACGGTCGCCTGCGCCGCCGAATACTCAGCAGCCTTCTTCGCCGCATCCGCCTGTGCCTGCGCGAGACTCTTCGACGACGCGGCGGTCTTGTCCTGCTTGGCGCCGAGCTCCCCGGTCTGCTTCGCCGCGGCCTTCTGCGACGCCTCGAGCTCCTTTACAGCCTTATCGGCCTGGTTCAGCTCCTGACGGAAGACTTGCGCTCCCGCGGCCTTGATGCTGAATACGATCGCTCCGGCGTCGAACATCAGCCACCACCGTCCTTCGGAGCCATGAGGCGTCGATGTCCATAAGCCGAGTCACGGCGGAGCGCACGAAATGCCACGTCCTCGTGTCGAGGGCGCGGTCGAGATCAGAGATCAGATGGTGTTGGGCAAGGTCGAGTTCGACTTCGCCGTAGAGCTGCGGGAGTGCGACCGTCCAAATGTCAGACGCGCCCGCCGCGGTCAGCTCTTGTTCTGCTTCGGCAGCCTGTCTCGCGGCTGCTTCCCGGGCTTCACGCCATCCGGGAGGGAAGACGTACTCGGGGTAGCGGCCTGTAGCCGAATCAGGTCGTCCAATGCCGAACTGGGCGATGTCCGCGAGGGAGAGATCCCCAAACGTGCGGTCAGCGCCCAGAGGGCTTTTACCCCGCCGGCGACGCCTTCACCGCCCTCGATGAATGCGTTCACGCCAGTCAGGCCGAGGACGGTCTGCCAGAGGAACGCGGGGAGCAGGATCGACTCGGCTTCGGAGGTGCGGAGTTCTTCCTGAATGCGGTTGTAGTTGTGCTGCTCCGTCTCGGCGAGCGGCACGAACAGTCCTGTCTCAGGATCTTTCACTCCGCCGTCGATGGCCATGCGGAACGCGTCCGTCATTGCCTCTGGCTCTGCGACGCCGACCGCGGCCTCGAGATACGTGGAGGTGATCTGCTCGCCGATGCGTGCGGGGAGAGGTCGCACGATGAACGGTGCGACCTCCCCGATGGTCAGGTGCAGATCGCGCCCAACCTCGATTGCGGTAACCATGGAGTCCCTGCCCTCCCTCGGTTAGGCCGCGGCCGTGTAGTTGAACGCGGTCGACGCGCCCCCGGCGTTGGTGACGATGACCGGAGCGGGACCGGCGACCGCAGCGGGGATGACGGCGACGATGGTGTTCGCGTCGACGACCACATATTCGGCGACCGTGATCGTGTCGATAGTGACGGCCGTCGTACCGGTGAAGCCGTAGCCGCGGATGACGACCTGATCGCCGACCGTCTGCCCGGCGGGGCCGACGGACTCGATGATCGGGATGCCGGCGCCGGCAATGGGAGAGACGATCCGCTCCACAACGCCGTCGTTGGTGAGGGTGAATGTCCACCCGCCCTTGTCGGCGTAGCCGGTGTTCAGGTCAGCGACGGCGACGGAGAACTTGCCCTCGAATGCGGGGAGATCCTCGTCGAGCGCGTCGAACCACTGGAACTCGCGCTTGTTCAGCTCTCCCTCGGAGTAGGCGGCGTTGAGGAGGTCGATGACCCATGCCTGGGCGGCGACGATCTTCTTCGTGATCGGGTCGCGGACACCCTCAACAGAGAAGGTGGGGGCGAAGTTGTAGCCGATGATGTCCTGCGACGTGCGGCCCTTCGTCCCGTACACCTCCCGCTGAACGATGATCGGGGCCGGGTTGCCGGCGAGGTTGTTGATGTCGCCGGTGCAGTTGATGAACGCGCCGGCAAGCTTCATGCGCAGGATCTTCTGGTGCGCGAGCGCGACCGATCCGACGCTGGGCGTGGTCGTGTCATAGAGGGTCTGGTCAGCCATTGGTTTCTCCTTGTTTGGGTGGGGATGCCGGGCGCGCCGGCGAACCCCTCACGCGGGAGGGGCGGTCTGTGGGGGGTTAGCGGCGGCCGCGGAAGTAGTAGGTCGCGGCGAACGCGGAGCATCCGTTGCTGTCGGCTTCGAAATGCAGCAGCGAGAACCGGTGGGTCCAGCTGATGTAAAAGCTGGGCGGCGTGTTCTCGGTGTGGTCGAGGTCAGCGAAGATCGCCTGCTCGAGGTTCTCGGCGGCGATGTTGTTGCCCTTCACCCGTCCGAAGACCTGCACCCGGTGGGTCAGGTCGGCCCGACCATCGGCGATCGACGGGAGCGAGGTGAGCACGATGCAGTTGTCCGCGGCCGGAAGGGTCGGGCCGCTCGTGTAGATGCCCCGCTCAGTAGCCGTGTATGAGCCGACAGGCTTGTAGACGCCGTGGCCCTTGTCGTGGAGGAACTGGGCCAGCCCACGCCGGAACAACAGCTCGGGGGAAAGCGGGTCAGCCACTGATCTGCCCTCGCTGCGCCGATGAACGGATGACGTCACCCATCGCCTTGCGGTTCTCCACCGCGGGATCCTCGACGTACTTACCCTTGGCTCCGGGGTTCGAGTCGGTCGAGAAGTTGTACTCGGGGTGCTCGTGGAGTCGTGCCGCGTACGGGGTGTCGTAGACGACCTGGACGGGATCGCCGATGGTCTTTGCTTGCACCACCGTGCCGGATGACGCGAGGGTGCCCTCGTCCATCGGCACCTGCTCCTGCGTCTTCGCGAGCAGCAGCTCGCCGGCCTGATTCATGCCCTGCACGGTGCCGGCGAGTATGGATTCCATCACGTCGCCGAACTTCACGGTCATCTGCACGTCAGCGCGAACACCCATGGGTCACTCCGTCCATATCTCGATATGAGAGGGCGCCTTCTTGTGCTCGAGGTAAGCCGACGTGATGACTTCCGCTTCACGCTCTCGCGGGGTGCCCGGCCACACCGTGACCTTGGACCGCGGCTGCGCGTCGTCTTCCAGTAGCAGGACGATGAATGTCGACGCCGTGACTTCCTGCCCCGCTGTGGGGGAGGTGGAGCGGCGGTCGACGACGAGCTTTGCCTTCTGCTCGACATAGGCGGGCCGGTCGGGAGTGGTGGCCCATGTCTCGCCCTCGGCTCCTTCGCCGGTGAGGCGGGTGATGTCGACGCGGTGGGGGAGGTCGCGTGCGCGAAGCTTGCGGGCCACGATGTCTCCTAATGCTGAACGGTCGAGGTGATAAGGCCCGCGTTGGTGAGGATCTGCACCGCCTCGGGGGCGATGCGGGACGTTGCGGCAGACTTCGTGTTCGTCGCACCGCCTGATGCGCCGGAACCGCCGAACGACACCGACCCGATTCGCGTCGGGCCCGTCTGTGATTCGGCGCCGGTGAGATCGTCGGTGTCGTCGAACCATGCCGCCTGAGCGCAGGTCGCTTCGGTGAACGCGTCGGAGATGTCGGGGTCGGTGGGCATGTTGTCGTCGTCGACGTCGTAGACGGAGAACCGCACAATGCCGTCGACGACGGTTGAGGCGCGACGCAGCCTGGCGTTGAGGTCCTTCTCCGTGAGCGGGACCGGATCGCCGCCGCCTTCCGGCGTGGTCGTGGGCTGGTCGTCGCCGATGAAGTCGTAATAGTCCGCCGCGGTGGCGTACACGCGCTGAGCCATGGTCAGTCGCCAGATGGGGTGTCGGTCGCGATAAGAGGACGATGCCCGGCAACCGTCTGCGGGTCTGCGCCGTAGGAGTCTGGGGACATCCATGATCCGTCCTCCGCTAGGTAGAACACCGCGCCCTCGGGGTCGGCGTACCAGCCTGCGACGGTCGGCAACTCGATCGCGATCGCCTCAGCAACGGGCGCACGGCTGATCAGGTCGACCATCTCCGCCTTCTTCACACCCTTCGGCAGATCGATGCCCTCGGTATCGGCAATGTCCCGCAGCTCACGGACAGTGAGCGCTTCGAGGTCGATGAGCTCCGGCTCGATCACCTCGACCGCATACCCGTGCTGCACGAGCGCCTGCTCGCGCACCGGATGCAGTTCGGTGACCTCGGCGACACCATCACGGAACTCGATACCGAGATCCTTCTGACGGCCCGCCTGCGGGCGCGGGTGGGTGATGCGGATCATGACAACCTCCGACGGAGTGATGAAAGTTGAGGGGCGCTGCCCGGTGACGGTGGAAGACGCCACCGGGCAGCGAGGGTGTTACTTCTTGTCGGCTTCGGCGGCGGCCTTGTCGGCCTCCGCCTTCTTGTCGGCGGCGGCCTTGTCGGAGGCGGCCTTCTTTTCGGCGTCCGTCGGGCCAGATGCAGCCCGCTCGGCGACCTTGTAGCCGTGGCGCCGGAAGTACGAGATCTTCGCCTCGTCCTTCGTGTCGCCCTGGCCGTCAGCGAACGTGACGCCAACAACGGTTCCGGTGAACCCCTTCACAGGGGCGGTGATCTTTGCCATGAGTCCTCCTACCGGACCTTGATGTTGCGGAACACAGAGGCCGACTTCGTTGCCTTGAGGGCGACGGAGACCGGGCCGAGCTCGACCTCGCCCTTCTTCACCGCGCCGGCGGTGGAGAAGTCAGGCAGCCAGGTCTGGGCGATCTGACCGCCGACCGTGGACACGGCGTGGAACCCATCGAGGGCGACACGGAATGCGTACAGGTCGGTCAGGTTGACCGTCTCGACGGCGGCAACCGTGCGGGTCTCCGTGGGGATGATGAGGCTCGAGGAGCCTGCAACCTCACCAGCGTCGACCAGCAGAATGTCGCCGTACTGCTCACGCACGATCGGACGCCCGTTCGGGCCCATGAGACCTTCGACCGGGTTCTTCACGTACTGGCCCGCACGACGCACAGCAGCACGGACACGCGCGAGGCTGTCCTTGTTGCCGACGACGACCGTGGGCGTGCCGTCAAGCAGCCCCAGCCATTCGTCGAGCGCGTCGAGCGCCTTGTGCTCTGCGCGAGCGTTGGTGTCGAAGTCCGACCAGTCCGTGACTTCCCCGGCGCGGAACTCGGTGGACGAACCCACGAGCGCCTTGTCGAGGCCGTCGAAGCTGTTGGCATCGGCGGCAACGTCGCCGTTGATGACGAGGTCCTGGAACTTCGTCCGCGCGGCCTTGATCTTCTGCGCCATGTTGAGCGCGATGCCACCGGACGCGTTGGGGCCGATCTTCGCGACGACGCGGTCGATCTCGAACGCGCCACCCAGCACGGCCAGCTCGGTCGTGTAGTGCTGGGTCGTGACGTTCTGGGCTGCGTACTCGCTGTTGATCGCACGCGTTGCGGCGGTCGCCTCGGTGATCTGGCGCCGGTAGCCGTAAGTGAGGGTCGCCCCACCACCTGCCGGGTTCACGGCGTCATCGAAGATGAGGCTGTCGAGGATCGCCGACTCCTTGCGGAACTCGTCGATCACCGCCACGTCGAGGTCGGTCTGGGCGTTGTTCTTGCCCTCTGCCAGTGAAATGGCCATGGTTACTCCTTGGTTTGGTTAGCCGCCGAGCTGCTTTTTCACGGCAGCCTCGAGGCTCGTTGGCGTTGCGGGGGGTTGGCCGCCCTGATGACCGCCGCCACTCGATGACGGCAGTGCAGGACCGGACCGGAACGCCGAGTTCTTCTCGAGCGCGTCTTCGATCGCCTTCTTGACGTCCTCGTCCTTGGTGAGGTCGACGGTGGCGAAAGTCTTGGTGAAGCTCGATGAATCGAGCAGTGCTGCTGCGTTCGCGCCGAGTGACGGGGCGACGAGCAGAAGCTTGTTCTCGCGGGCAAGGTTGTCGCGTGCAGTCGCTGCGGCGTCGCGTTCAGCCTGTGCAGCGGCAAAGTCGGTGGCGGCCTTCTCGGCCGCGAGGCGATGGTTCTTCGCTTCCTCGCGGAGCTCGCGCACGTACTCGTCAGGGTCGCCCTTGTAGTGCACGGGCGGTGGAGTCGGTGCGGCCGGAGGTACGGGCGGCGCAACGGGAGGAGCCGGCGGCGGCGGCGTGGGAGCTGCAGGCGGGGCGGGCGGTGCGGCGGGTGGCGCCGCCGGGGGCTGGTTGCCGCCTTCGCCCTCCTCGAAGCGGATGCCACGAAGGTCGTGCAGTGTGCGGCCGATGACAGCGAGGCCGTCGCGGTCGCGGAGTGCGTGACTGGTGTGTGTCTTGGACATGGTGAATGAGCCTCCAGCTCGATCGGTTCCGGCCTCTGCCGGCATCCACCCCTTGCGGTGGAAGTTGGGGCCGTACCGCCCGCGTGCAGGGCCACGAACGGTACGGGGTATGTGGGGTCAGCGTCCGTCGGCGAAGTGCAGTTGCTCGCGGTACGAGGAACGTTTGCGGCCGGTCTCGTTGAGGAAGTCGCGCATCGTCTGCTGGCGTTCTTTCACCAGTGCGCGGGCGCGTGCTGCCGACACCTGATCTGGTGCGACAGCCTCGCGACGCTTCGCCGCACGGATCTGCCGCTCGAGCTCACGCTGACGGGCCCGCTCGCGCTCAGCCTCAGGGTCGTATGTGGTCGCGCCTTGCAGCTTCGTGGCGCCGGGGAGGTAGGCGACGAGGCGGCACCGGCAGTTTGGGTGATTCCAGCCAGCATTGCGGGCGTCATTCACGGTTCCCGCGACGATGACTGTGAGTGTCTGCCCGCTCGTCGTCGACGGCAGCGACAGCGTCCCTGCGGGTGTTCCGTCTGTGGAGAGAATCTTGCCCGCCCACGCTGCACAGGACTCGCACGAGTCGGCACCGCGCACGACGGTGACCAGGTTGATGCCTGCCTGCTGCATCCGCCATGTGCCCGCGTCGTTGAACGCGCGGTTGACGGAGGTGCGGCCGGCCATCTCGGCGTAGGCGCCGATTGTCCAGCGCCGGTCGGCCTTGTCGATGAACCCTGTGACGCCTTCAGACAGGAACCGCTGCACCGTGGCCGCTTGCTGCACCTTCGACGTCGTGACACCCGCGAGGGTGAGCGGCGAGTGCATCGACACGATGCGCTGGTATGCGTCTTGCGGGTAACGGGTGATGCGCTGATTCAGCACCTCGAGGCGAGAATGCAGAGACAGGGCGACCATGCCGACCGCTTGTGATGCGCTCGCGGTGAGTGTGGTGGTGGATATCGCAGCACCGCCGCCGATGAGGGGGATCGGCACAGCACGGGTGTCGAGACGCTTCGCGAGCCCCAGCTGTGCGACCGCGGCGGCCTCGCCCTGCGTTGCGGCGATGTGCACGGTGCGGCGGGCGAGATTCTCAGACCTCAGCTGTGCGACGATGCCCGCGGCGACCGCCTGCAGCTCACGTAGTGACTTGGCGCGGTGCGCGGCGAGTTCAGCGAGCACACGGTTCTGACGGCGGCGCTCAGCGACCGTGAGGCCCATGCCTCCGGGCGCGTCTGCTGCGAGCTGTGCCAGTTCGAGGTCGCGGTAGGCCCGCTGTGCAATCTCACGGATCAGTTCATCCTCAGCACCCGCGTACCGTGACGCGAGATCCTGCGACAGGGACTCGATCAGTTCCTCGACGGACTCACGGTCAGGGTTCGGCTTGAAGAGCGCCATGCGCCGACCTCCGAACCCTGACCAGTGATTAGGCCGAAGGGCCGGTGGCGAAGATCCCGCGGTTGGCGCGCATCTGCACGTCTTCCAGAGCGGTCAGCGCGAGCGACTGGTTACGGCCACCCGGCACGTATGCGTGAATGTGGGAGGCGACCTGCACGATGGCCTCTTGCATCTTCGCGACAGCGTGCTTCTGATCCTCAGTGGGCGGATTGCCGCCTGCCGCAGTCATGAAGCGTTCTTCGAGCGGGGTGGGTTTCGTGGACTCTGCCATGATTTCTCCTTGTTTCAACCCGGCCGTCTCGCCAGGAAGTCTCAGCGCCTCTGCTTCCTACGTGCTGCACGGTTGTTCTCGTGCGGGATGTCAAACCACGAAGGGCCAGGCATACGGATGCCGCGGCCACACGCTGACGAGAGTGCTACAGCCATGACGATGACCGCGAGCCAAAGGAAGGTCAGCATCAGGACTCGTTCTCGTCTTCGTTGGGGAGTGGGTCGCCGGTGAACGTGGCGGGGTCAGGCGCGGACGTACCGCGCTCGGCGACGATCCGCTTCACTTCCTCGTCGATCTTCGTGTCGTCCCAGTCAGGGTTGAACAACTCCACCTTGCGGCGGGTCGATGCGGCGCCAGCGGCATCAAGGAACTGGATCGTGCGGGCCAGCTGCTCCGGGTCTGTTTGCGAGATGTCCGCGAACATGACCACAGGTTCTTCGAACCGCCCGCCACCCTTGCCCGGGAACAGCTTGCCGTCGAGCTCGAGCGCCACCGACGACTGCTCTGCAATGGCGCGCTTGTCGTAGAGGGTCTTCTTGTCGCGGGTGATCTCTTCCCGCTTGTCGCGCAGCAACTCGCCTGTCGCGGTGACTTGCGATGCGCCGTCGTCGTCGATGCTGCGGGTGCCCTGCCCTGCAGCGCGGAAGATCTCACGCCACAGTGCGCGGGCGGTGCGCTCGTGCTCGTCGACGCGGATTGCGAACTGCACCTTGTCCATGGTGATCTTGCCAACCTCACCGGGCACGTCGAGCCCGGCGAAGAACTCCTGCCCGCTGTCGAAGAACCCACCCTGTCCGACACCGTTCGACTGCAGCGCAGACGAGGGGACGAGAACCTTGCCGCCGGCCAGCTTGAGGTCGCGCATCCACGACGACATGGTCTCGTCGAGGGCGTCGAAGAGGGGCAGTGATCCGGCGAAGTCGGAGCGGCCGGCGAATGCCAGCTGGCCCTTCTTCCGCCATGCCCGTGTGGGCATGTTGAGGTTGTACGAGGCGGTGAGCCGGTCGAGGCCGGTCACAATGCCAGCCTCGGAGTTGATCATCTTCGCCAGATGTGCGGTCTCCGGTCGATCTTCCAACGCAACGACACGGCCGATGTTCGTCTCGGAGCCCTGATACAGGACGTGCTGAATGCGGCCGACTTCGTGGTGCTCGAGGTGACGGAAGACGACCGACTTGTCGACGTACTCCGTCCACATGGTGCACGCGATGAGCTTGCCCTTGCGGAACTCGGGAATGACGACATCGACCGCGTATGAGGCGAGCCACACGTGATCGGATATATCGAGATCCCACTCGGAGGTGATGACCGTCGCGCCGAACACTGACTTGAGTTCGCCCATGGTGTTGTACATGGCGTGCGCAGCATCCGAGTTGGCGATCTCGTCGAGGCGCAGCTGCTCTTTGCTTGGGGTTGCCGCGACCACGGATGCTGACGCGCCCTGCGAAGTCGCGACGGCAAGCTGCACCTCCGGGGGTACAGCGAACACCGAATCGGAGGCGATCGTCGCAAGGTCAGCAGGTGCGGGAACGTGCAGGCGCGTGCGTGACTGTCCGGTCGGCACGGGCCGGCCCCAGAACATGCGCGACGCTGCACCGACGACACCGCCGCGCATCGGCTGGCCACGGTGAACGTGGGTGGCTTCCTGCTGCTCGCGACGGTAGATCTTCTCGAGCTCGTCGGTGTCGCCCAGATACCATGCTTCGTTCTCGCGGTACTGGCTGTAGGCGAAGTCCCAGGGTGCGGGTGGCCACGCTGTGTTCGGGGCAGGAAGCGCCATGATGCCTCCTATGCGGCGTGAAGTGCGGGCGTCCAGATGTTCTTGGTCGAGTGGGTGATGTAGCGGCCGCCGTCGAGGTAGTGGTCGTCTTCCTTCACCACTTCGTCGTCGCCTTTGTCGGTGGCTTTCTCTGACCATCGGTATTCAGTGACTTCGGATTGCCAGCCGGGGCAGCGGTCGGTGACGATGAGCTGGTCACGGTCGAGCAGGTTCCCGATGGTGGCGATGCCGGCGAGGACACTGTTGTCGGCCGCCCAGGGTGAGAGCGACTGGCCGCGCAGGTCGTTGTGCAGCTGCTGGCGGAACGATGCGGCGGCCGGGTCGAGCATGATGAACCGCGGCTGCAGCAGCGTCGGGTACGGCGTGTGCTCTTTGGGGAGCCATTCGCGGAACCGTTTCGACAGCTCGGCGTCAGTGAGGCGGATGCCGGACTCTTTCGAGTCGTAACCCCACTCGTCCATGAGTACTAGGCGTGGCTTCGTCTCGTCGGTGAGGCCGAGCATGAGCGCTGTGGTGGCGTTCGTGGTGCCGTAGTCCATGCCGATGCCGATGATGTCCTGCATCTGCGGCATCTGGTCGAACGGGATGACGTGGCGTTTCTCGTCCCACATCGGATACACGGCGCCGGCGGCGTTCGTCCACTCGCCCTTGATCATCCGGTCGTAGAAGACACCGGAGAAGGATGCTTCCATGTCGGCGATGTACTCGGCCGACAGGTTCGGGTTGTCCTTCATCGTGAAGTGGAATGAGATCAGGTTCTTGGTGCCCGCTTCGAGGATCCACTTCTTGCGGATCCAGTGGTTCTTCGATGCGGGGTTCATCGTCGCGAGAAGACGGGCGCCGTCGACACGCAGACGGCTGATGAGCATGTTCCAGAAGTCCTCAGGCATAAGGGCGGCTTCGTCGACGTAGGCGAGCGCGACCGTCGCACCTTGGATGCGTCCGACAGCCTTCGCATCCTTCGCCCCGACGAGCAGCACCTCACGGCCGAGGATCACCGCTGACGTCGCGCCAGGCGTGTAGTGGATCTGCGAAGTTATGACGGAGCCGAAGATCGTCGTGTTCTGGAACAGCACGAAGATGTTCTGGTAGATCGTCTGCAGCGACCCGCCCACGATGATGATGATCCCCGTGCGCGGTGCGACGACGATCGCGAGGAGGAACGCGAACAGCGACGCAACCGTCTTCCCCGCCGACACGGACCCGTACCAGAGTGCCAGCTTCCGGTCCATCGCATCCACGATGGAGAGGATCTGGGCCTTGGAGACGAGGCGCTCGATGTCGCTCAGGTTCACCGTGTGCCCCGAATCACGACTGCTCAGAGTCTGAGGCCGCGATATCCGAGCCTTCTGTACCCCGATAGCGATCGGCAGCCACGCGGAAGCCAGCGGCGATCTGGTCGAGCACACCAACCGCCTGGTCAAGACCGCCGTTGTCCTTCTCGACGATGCGGCTGATCTTGTCGAACACGATGGCCGTAGAGGTGATGATCGTGCGCCGAGCCTCAACAGGAACCGTGTCGAGCTCCTCAGAGGCAAAGGTATTGTCCTTGCCACCGAAGTTGAACACAGTGAACGGCTTGTCGAGCATGTCGAGCATGTCGTTCGCCGCGACGTTGAGACGCTGCGCCAGGTTCAGCCGCGCCTCAGCAAGATCGACCGAGCGGGCCGCCTGTGCGTCTTTTGTCGCTGACCGGTCAAAGGCGCGGTCATTGTCTTTGCACACGTTGGTGACTGATCCGGTGCTGACGCCGGTTTGGCGGGCGATCTCGTTACGGGCGAGTCCTTGTGCGTGGAGTGCGAGGATCTGGTCCCGTTGCTCGTCTGTGAGCTTGGCCATGGGATCACCTCGGGAGCGGTCTAGGTACTACGTCGCCTCTTGCGGCGTAGCTTTGCGCTGCGGCAGTCCTTGGGCTGTCCGGCGCTGGTACTTCTTGGCTTGGCGGATGCGCTGGCATGGGCGGCATTCGAGTAGGCCTCTGGCGCTGCGGTAGTTGTTCGCTTCGTTGCGTTCGTGGCCGCGCTTGCACGCGTCGGGCCGTCCGAGGGAGGCGGGGTCGCGGTAAGGGAGCCCGCGGCGCGTGTTCTCGATCTGGGTGACAGGTTCGAGGTGTGCCGGGTTGATGCAGTCCCGCACACGGCATAGGTGATCGATGTGGAGGCCATCGGGGATGTCGCCGACGTGTGTTTCGTAGCTGACGCGGTGGGCGAGCATCTGCTTGCGGTCGATCTGAATGGTGCCGTAACCGTGCGGGTCTACGTAGGCCGTCCAGCGCCAGCACCCGTTGTCGTCGACGCGGTGGTGTTGAGCCAGTCGGTCTTCGATGGGGGTCTTCACCGTGATGCTCCTTCGCGGGAGGTGGGAGTCGACGGTCGTCGCAGGTACGCCTGGCCCCGAAAGGTGAGGGCGTGATGGGTCGTCCTTCACTGCGGGTTGCGCGCTGGTGTTGACGGCGACCGTCGGGGAGATGCCATGCGCTCGCGCCGCGGTGTCTGCTCTGTCCGGCGGGGATGGCAAGTGTGGGGGAATGACGAAAGCCCCGCCGGGGGAGCGGGGCTTTCAAGTCGGGGCGGACGATTCTTTGCAGACTCGTCCTGTGCTCCACCAGTATGTCACATCGGAATTACAACCGTGTGATTCGTGGGCGTGTCGTGTTCGGGCGGGTTCTCAAGGTCCCAGGCGAATCCTCGGACGCCGGCGGATCCGGTGGCCCTCCAGTTGCAGCATCCGCATTCGACTGCGCACTGTTCGAGTCCGCCATTGCCGTCGGGTCGGTAGGTGGCGGTGAGGGCGATGCGCTTCTCTCGGTCGTACCAGCGTCCGCGTTTGCCGTTGGGGCCTGAGTTGAGGATTTGCTCGTACCAGTCGAAGCCGCACTCGGGGCACGGGTAAGGCTTCTTGGTGGTTGTGTCGATGAGCTCGAGGATGACCGGGGGTGAGAGTTTCGCTTCGATCTTCGTCTCCCATCCGTGCCAGACGTCGTGCCACAGTTCGATGTCGTGTTCGTCGGCGGTGACCATGAACGCGGCATACCAGGCGCGGAGGTTTGCCTCGGGGGTGAGGTGCGGGGTTGCGTCGGTGACGGTGCGCAGTTGTTCGAGGATCAATCCTTCGAGGAGGTCGTACTGCTGGAGGGCGTCGGCGTCGAATGGGATCTTGGACGCTGCAGAGGCGAGGCCGTTACCGCCGGTGAGGGATGATGCGATCGCTTCTCTGAGGAGGCGGATGAGGGGGTCGCGTCGGACCCACCTTGTGCGGCCTTCGATGATGGCTGGGTAAGGGTGTTCGATGGTCAGTTTGTCGACGGCGTCGAGAAGGGTGTCGGTCATGGTGTCTCCATTTCAGATTGGGAGGCGATCTGTGCTTCGAGGTCGGTCACGTTCTTCGTCCAGGTGGCGTGCCCGGTGCGGAGTGCGTCGATGCGGTTGGCGAGGTCGCGGCCGCGGGGTGTGCGGCGTTGCTCCCGGTTCAGGGCCTCGAACTCGTCGATCTGGACGATGAATTGGGCTAGGAGCATGCGGGCGGTCGACAGCTGCCTTCTCGCGTCTCTCATCAGCTCTTCCCCTCGTGGCAGGTGCACCGGCACATCTCCGGCGAGACGAAGCCCTGGTTGCATGAGCCGCAGTGGCCCTTCACGCGGACGCGAGGTTGCGGGTTGGGCGCGTAGGTCGCGCTGATCGGCTTCGTCATCAGAACGGTGTCTCGTCGGGGTAGGCGGGCGTGTTCCACGCGTCGCCCTGAACCGTGCCGGCAGTCGGTGGCGCGGGCGCCGCGGCTGCCCACTGCTCGGTATGTTCTGTCGTGGCGCCCGCGCCACCGCGACTGGACTGGGTGCGGGTTACGGCCGCGGTCGCGTATCGCAGCGACGGGCCGATCTCGTCAATCTCGATCTCGAACGACGTTCGCTTCTCGCCCTTGTCGGTCTCGTACGAGCGCTGCTTGAGCCGCCCTGTGGCGATGACCCGAGAACCCTTCGTCAGGGACCCTGCGACATGCTCGGCGAACTCGCGCCACACAGATGCACGCAAGAACAGGGCGTCGCCGTCAACCCACTCATTCGTGCGCTTATCGAAGGTGCGGGGCGTTGACGCGATGGTGAAGTTTGCTACCGCCAAACCGTTGGTCGTGTACCTGAGCTCGGGATCGGCCGTGAGATTCCCGACGACGGTCACAATCGTTTCGCCTGCCATTTACTTTCCTGCTTTCTTGTTTGCTGGCAGCCCGAACGACCGCCGCTTATCACCAACCGCAGCCCGAGTCATCCCCAGAACCGCGCAAATCTCCCTATCCGTGAGCCCGTCCTTCCAATGCCGCACAACCGGATCGTCAAGGTTCGGTGTCTTCGTCTTCCCCCCTGGCGCGAAAGTTGGGGCAGTCACCTCCGCAGCAACCGCATGAGCCAGCACGTCAGCCACCCGCACACCCTGCTTGTCCGCAATGGATGCGAGCCGACCCCACACCGTCACCGGGAGAGTCACCGTCACCGTCTTGGTGTTCATGACGCCACCGCCTTGAGTCGTGCGGCGAGTTCGTTCGCCCGATGCATCGCCTCGGCCCACGTGTCGTGATACACCGACGCGATCGCTTCGCCGTCACGGAGCACGTACGACACCGCGTGCGGCGCGTCGGGATGATTCCAGTTGATGCACGCCACGATGACTCTCACGATGCCCTCTCAATCCGGGACGCCTTGTCATGGCCGTGGTCGATCCTTCGTGAGCCCTGTGGATAACTGCCCGCCATTTCAGCCGCATCTTCTTTAGGAGATGTAGCTGTAGCCGTAGATGTAGCTGTAGCTGTAGTAGGCGCGGTCATAGCGGCGACCAACGTTTCGTCTGAGCGTTGCCCGTACGCCGTCGAAAACGCCCATTCAAGGTCGGTCACAGTGTCGGTCGCAGCCGTCGCCGGTTGCTTCAACAACGACTTCATCTGCGACTTCTCCCACGCGGGCAAATCCGGATTCTCACGCTTGAACCGCAGAATCTCGAACACCACCACAGCCCGAATCTTGTTCGACGCGATCGCCGCATATGCGAGCGCCGCCGACACCGCCAACCGTGGCTGGCGGAGCACCCCGTCATGACGCAGGAACCCTCTCACCATGACCTCATCCGTGGATTGGTCGACGACGATCCAGTGCTTATCGGACAGCTCTTGGGCGGCGATCATCACCTGATCGGCGGACTGCTCCCGTGTCTTCGCGGCGAGACGTCCGGGGTGAAAGTCGCCCACACCGCAGTAGTTCAGATTCGACCCCATGAGCTTGTGCCAGAGCGCCTGTGCCGGGTCGGTCAGGTCACGCCATTCCGCATCACCCCAAACCTCGAGGTTGATCGATGCTTTCTCGCGGGCCATGTCAGCCCACCATCCCTTCTCGTATTGCTCCGATGAGCACCAAATAATCGACAGCGCCGATCGGGTGGATCTGTTCCTTGCCGCCGTCGTTGTCGAACCGCCACCAGGTGGCATCGAACGTGCGGAACTTCGGCACCAGCAGCGGGTCATGCTTCGACCGGATCGCCCAGCCGAGCGCCTCTCCTTTATGTCCGGAGTGGGCGACACCATGGCAGCCGGTGTGATTCCCCCAGCCGCACAGGTGCAAGGCGTTGCCGAGGGTGTCAGGACCACCACGGGACCGGAATTGGCAGTGGTGGGCCTCAGTTGCCTCATTCAGCCCACAGCCCTCGCACAGCCCCTTAGACCGTTTCTTGAGTGCCCGGAGAACCGCCGGGGGGAATGCGCTCACGAGGTCACCGCCGATAGAGTGCGGGGCATGAATGAGGCAAATCTGATCGTGAACTTCGCTTTGATGGCCGCGACTGTCGCCTCTGCGATTGTGGCGTGGTGGCAAGCATTCGGTGCGGTAAAGGCCAAGCGCTTAGCAGAAGACGCCCGTGATGCAGCAGTCGGTGCGCTTGAGCGATCTGCGCGAGCGCTGGAGGATTCCAACGACTTGGTAAAGAGGTTCGCGCCTGCTGAAGAGGCATCATGGGAGATCGAGTCTCTGCAGAATCGACCGCACGAATACTTCGTCAGAAATGTGGGCATACGGATGGCGCGCAATGTTGTGCTTAGCGCCCATCCGCCGCTGCAAGAGAGCTCTGGGGCATCTCCCGGCGAGGGCGAAACGGGAATAATTAACTCTTCAGCCAAAGCGCCACGAGACGTTGAGCCCAACAACGTGATCCAGTTCAACGCATCGGTGTACCTAACGGGGCCGCGGTTACGCTTGCGAGTCGACTGGGAAGACGAAGACGGGAGTGCAAGGCACGCCTTCCGAGACATGCCATGACAACGCTCACTCATGCTGCCCTCTCAATCTCGATACCCAGGGACTCGATGACAGCTGCCCCGAGGTCGCGGGCGGCCGGCGGGGTGACAGCGTTCCCGCTCTGCTTGACTTGCTCCCGCTTCGTGCCCAGCAGGATGTACTCCCGGGCGAATGCCATCCCGACCTTGATCTCGTCGGGGGTGAGCATCCGGAACTCGCAGTCTTCGACGTCGACCGGGCCGGTGACGAGGGAGTACCTGTCGACGGTGGTCAGCGCCCGATGCGGGTCGCTGACGGGCCCGGCGTTGCCGTTCCCGTAGTAGGGGACGAGCAGCGACTGGTGGCCGCCTGTGGTGAGCGTCCGCATGACCTCCGTGACGGGTGTTGTCATCTCCGACCCTCCGGTGTTGTTCCGCATCAGCAGCCCGTGGTGGTTCCCGTTCGCTGACACCGTGTCGATGGGACGATCGGCTGACTTGGCTACCCCGTTGTTGCGGAGCGGGACGACGATCGCTGTCTCGTTCCTGGTGGACTGTGTGCGCAGGGGATCTGATCCGCTCGCCGCGGTCTTGCCCTCGCGGCCCTCCACGGGCACGACGAGGAACTGGCTACCTGCAGCAGTGAACGCGCCGAACGAATCACCGACAGGCTTGGCGGGGACCTCGTTGCCTTCGCCTCGAACCACAAGCGGCGGTGCGAGGAATCCCTTCGTCTGCGCCGTCGTCTGCGTGAGCATCGGATTAGCCCCGGACTGGACTGTGCCCTCCCCGCGGATGCCGTCAGTGATCAGCGGGGGCAGCGCCACACCATGCTGTGCGGTCGTCGTTTGAGTCGGCAGCGCTTCATCGACAGGCCACGCCCGCAGGTACCCGCTCCCGGTGGTCACACCGTCGTAGGTGTTCCCGGCCGCGGCGAGCGTGATCGGCTTCCAGTACTTCTCGATGCCCTTCTGGATGCGGGTCATCGTCTTCGGTGACAGAGGCTTTTCCCGGTCACCGATACGTGTCCCAGCGATAGACCAGTCGATCGCGGACGACGCCGGCAACCAGGCAGGCTCCACCACGGCCGCGCACTGAGGGCACTTGTACACGTATTGGGCCCGGTACCTGCCCCAGTGCTCCTTCTTCTTGAACACCTGCATTGCCGAGATGACCCCGTGCCGCTCGCAGAACGCCTGTGGGCGGGTCCACTTCTGCAGATCGGGCTTCCGGTTGCCTTTCAGCCAGAAGACGACGTACATGCGGTCCCGTGACTGCGGGGCAGGGAGTCCACGCGCTTGGGCATGCATGCTGTTCAGCCACACGATCTCGTGCTCATATCCGAGCAGCTCCATCGTCTGCAACCAGGCGGGGAACGGAATCCACTTCGCGGCATCGACAACGTTCTCGATGATGATCGCCTTGTAGTGGTGGTACTCCGCGAACCGGGGAACATCCCACATGGTGGCCCTCGAGCGGTTCGCCGCCTCATCAGGGAGGGGGCGGGTGCCGTCGAGGTCGAACAGCGCCTCATTCAGCGCCCGCTGCCGCTTCACACCCTTCGCCACACTGTGGTTCGTGCACTCCGGTGATGCCCACAGAATGTCCGTCGTCGGGAACCATGACGGCTCCACCTGCGAGATGTCAGCGTTCGAATGATCCGTGTCCGGGTGGTTCGCCTGGTGCGAGTCGATGGCCAGCTTCCAGTGGTTCGCCGCCATGACGACACGCACACCGGGGAGGGTTGCGAGGCCAGACGAGGAACCGCCGGCGCCACAGAACAGGTCAGTAACCGTGATCATCAGGCGACCGCCTCATCGTCCAGGTCGAACAGGGAAGGGATGGCCGCGCGCGCATCATGCCGTCGCAGGTACACCAGCGAGTCAGCGACAGATGCCGGGTTCAGCTCCGACGAGTACGCCCGGCGCCCGGCCTGCACCGCACAGAGCGCCGTGGAGCCGATGCCGCCGAACGGGTCGTAGACCAGGTCGCCCGGGTTCGAGTACATGTTGATGAGGCGACGCGGAATTTCGAGCGGGAACGGGCAGATGTGGTTTTCCACGTCACGCTTCTTCTGCTCCGAGTTGAGCGTGTCGATGCGGAGAATGTCGGTCCACACATCGGGGCGCCACGACCCGGGAACGAGGGACGCGAAGGTGCCGGGGAGGGCGTTCTTCGCCGCAAGCCTCCCTGCGAGCTCCACATGCGCGTCGTAGTCGTATACATTCGCGGTCGACTGCTCCGTGAACACCTTCTGCCGGGTGCCAGGGTCGAGAGCGGCGAGCTCATCGAGCGACAGAAGCCGATTCCCCGAGGTGCGCCACTCGGCGGCAGCATCGATCTGCCACTGCCCGACCGTGTACGCCTCCCGGTCCTTCACGATCCGTTCGTCAGACCAACCGACGGTGCGGTCCGTCTGCGGTTTCCCGAATAGCAGCACATACTCGGGGGAGCCGACACCCATGGGCCCGTGGTCCTTGAGCATCTTCGTATAGCTCAGCCGGTACGTCTGGTTGTTCTCCCTCACGACGTCGGTCGTGACGGTGATCATCCCGTAGTAGTCGAAACCATGCTGCGTGTAGTGGGCGATCGCTTCCGCGTGCAGCGCTGAGACCGTGTAGCGGCCCTTGCCGGTGACGGAACCGAACAGCATCCGGTCCTTCACATGCACGGCCATGATCCGGCCCGGCTGCAGCACCTTCAGCAGCGACGGGGTGAGGTAGTCGTTCTGCCACCAGAAGTGATCGTTGTCGTCCGTGTGTCCGAAGTCGGCGTAGTTCGGGGAGTACTCGTAGTGGTTCCCGAACGGGATCGACGTGACGATCAGACCGACCGAGTTCTCCGCCATGTGGTCGCGCGCCTCAACAGTGGAGTCGTTCAGCGCAACAGTCCACTCTTCGCCAGACCAGACTTCACGCTCGACGCCCATCGCCCGGGTGAGCTCGGAGCTGATCGAGGTCGGGTTCAGACCATGCTCACGGAGAACATCGGACATGGTGTCGGTGAGAGAGTCATGCTCACGCCACTTCTGCTCCAGCGTGGCGCGCACCTCAGACTCGGACTCGGCGAACAGCAGCGTCACCTTGCAGGGGCGGGTCTGTCCGAACCGGTGGATGCGGTGCACGGCCTGGACGGTCTGCTCGAACTTGTGCGTCACACCGACGAAGATCGACACGGACGACTGCTGCAGGTTCAGCCCCTGCCCCAGTTGGATCGGCTTACCGATCAGCGCGTACGTCTTCCCATCGCGCCACTCGTCCAGGCGGCGCTCGTGCTCGTCATCGGGCAGCCCGCCATGGATCGATGAGAAGGTGATGCCGGCGGCTTCGAGCGCCTGCGCGATGAGATCCTGCTCGTCGTTGAGGTCGCACCAAAGGATAATCTGCTCGTCCGGCGCTCGCTCCACGTGCGCGGCGACAAGCTCCATGAGGCGCGCCACCCTCGCTTTGAGAGTGTTCCGCTTCTCGCGGGCGGCGCCAGTCAGCCCAAGCGCGCCACCTCTCACCAGCACACCCTGGCCGTCGCGGTCGACCTGGTCGGAGAGCATGTCCGTGGGAACTTCATCCCAGACCACCTCGAGCGGCGGCAGGTCGTATCCGTCGTCAGAGAAGCCGAGGTCGGACGGCTTCTGCAGGAAGCACGCCCACGTGTTCAGCCACAGCCAGAACTCGCGCTCCTTGTGCGGGTAGATCTTGAGGTTCCCCGCCTTGGACGAGTCGCGGTGGAAGAACCGGGTGAGCGCTGCACCGGTGTCCATGATGCCGAGGAACCCGGCGTAGTGAATGAGCTCTTTGTGTCTGTTCGGCGACGGGGTCGCGGTGGCAACGAACCGGAACGGGACGCTGTCGAACAGCTGCAGGAACTCCTGGTAGGTCTTCGACCCGAAGGAGCGGAGCACCGCGGCTTCATCGAGCGACACGGCCGTGAAGCCGTCGACGTCGAGACGGCCGTCACGCACCGACTCGTAGTTGGTGACATATATGCCGGACCAGTCGGGGTCGATCTCTTCGGTGCGGCGAATAAAGCGCACCTCGATGCCGAGCAGGTTACGGCCGTCGCGGATGAACTCACCACGCACGCCGAGCGGCGCCACGATGAGACCGCGGCCGGCCAGTCGCATGAGGATGAGGCGCAGAGTCTCGAGCTGCATGACGGACTTGCCGAGACCGTAGCGGGCGAAGATGGCACGACGGCCGCCGGCGACCGCCCACTTCACGATCGCTCGCTGATGCGGCAGTAAAACGGGTGAGAGGTCCTCGTCGGCGACCTCGAAGCCGAAGCGGCGATCGAAGGCTACTTTCTCGCGCAAGAAGTCGTCGTAGTCCAGAGTCGGGTCGGCGCCGGTGACAAGCGCGAGAGGGCTCACGCTGTCCGCCTGGACGTGTTGAGGGTGGCAATACTCTGGGAGTGCATTCTGTTTCCTTCTCAAAGGGGTTTCGGGGTGTGGAGGGGGCTCAGCGGGCCGTAATCCTGCTGAGCCCCCGGTTTCGACTACGGGCGGCCGTAGAAGATCGGCACGTCTCCGATGCCGTCGTGCACACGCGTCTCGGACGATTCGGTCTTCACCGTCTTGCCCTCACGGATCTCCGTGACGATGTCCGAGAACGCCGCCTCGAGGATGTTCTCGGGACGCTGGAGCGCGTACCCGAGACGAAGCCCATCTCCGCCGATCCGATACCGGAACGACGCGAACACGAAGTAGATCGGCCCGCCGATGTAAGGGCGGATCGCGAGCTTCAACTCCTTGGGGAACTCGATCTCGCCCTTCGTGCCCTTCTTCGCCGCGACCGTCTCGACGTACTGGAACTGCACCTCGCCGTTGTCGAGACGCACCGCAGATCCGAAATCGACCTTGGACGTCGCCTCGAACTTCGTAGCGATCTCGATGAGGCGAGCGTGATCCGGTTCCTGCACGTCGAGTGCACGGTCTTCGATGAATTCCGCGAACTCTTGCTGGGAGAACCATCCGCGCGGGTTCGCGCCGAGGTCGTGTTCAGCCCACGCCAGCCACGCTTTCGAGTGCTCGAGCGTCAGTGTGAGCCGGTGAGACTGCCAGCCGGAGAGTTCATCGGTTCCCTGGTGGGAGTCGATGACAGCCACAACCGACGACGCCGACGTGTGCGCGAACACCTCCGTGCCCGGCGTCTTGTGCCGGTTCGCGTACTTCACGAACGACTCGGCGTCCGTGACAGTGCGGGAAGCCTTCGCCCGCCGCGGCGCGACGTCATACTCGTCGGTGTCGGCGAACTCGATCCCGCCGTCACGGCTGAGGCGCGCATACACCGTGCCAGGCTCGAGCTCGGCGACCTCTGCCGCCTGCATCGCGAGGGTCGCGACGACGGCCGCCTCGGTTTCTGACCCGAGAGTGTTCAGCTCGATAGTCATGCTTTCGGTGCCTCCTTGATCTCCCCGGTTCCCGGGTCTACGTGCTCGCGAATGTCGTCGTCGAAGAGGGGCATCGCTGACGGGTCGGTGCGCTGCAGGCGGTTGTTCTCGCCGATGAACGCCATCGACCCCTCACGGTTCTTCTCCGGCGCGCGGACAGCGATCGCGTCGTTCACGATCACGGCCTGCCCTCCGCCGTCGACGGGCTTCACCTCGAACTTCACGGTGAGGGTGCCCTTCTTGCCGGTGACCTTGACGTCCTCGATGAGCTTTGAGAGCTTCTCCGCGAGTTCGATGTCTGTCTTCGGCCGGATGGTCGCCAGGACGGCGGCAAAGCTGCCGGGCCCTGACTCTGTGTGCTTCTCTGCCATTTCTGTTCTCTCTTTCTTGTGGGTGGTCATCGTCCGAAACCGCCGACTTGGTACGCGGCGGCCTGGGCCTTGTTGAGATTGAGGTAGCCGTACAGCTTCGACTGCAGCGCTTTCTGCAGGTGCTCGGCGGCGTGGAGGATCTCTTTCGCGTCGTCGAACTGGTGCTTGAGCGGCAGCGATGCGAGATCCGCCTCGGCGCGCTGGCGGGTGATGCTGGTCTCGCTGGAGCGGAGCATCGCCTTCGCGCGCTCCTCAATCCACTTCCGCTCGGCCGCATAGCGCTGGTTGTACAGGTGCTTGAGCACAGGCACGGCATCTTCGAGACGGTCGCCGATCTCGCGGATGATCATCTCGATCTCCATCGGAGAGACCGGCTCGTAGTCGACGAGTTCGCCGGTGGCGAGATTCGCGATCTCGGTCATGGCTGATTCGCGTCAGCGGCGGCGTACTCTTCATCGGTCGGCTCGGCAGGGTCGCGGTCGACTGCTGGGGCCGGGGATGAGGGCTGGTGCTCGGTTCCCAGTTGCTCGCCCGGGCCGTCCGATCTTTCGTCGGACGGTCTCGCGTCTTCCCCTGACCCCACCGGCCCCGCAGTCTCTTCGCGGTTGAGCATCCCGTAGTGAGTAAGCGCGAGCGTGCGCACCCCGTCATTCCACTCGCCAGCGGCTTTCGCCCGGTCGACTACGGTCGTGACCTCTTCCTTCGTCGTGCACGCCTTGATCGCGGCCGCCCAGTCTTCGGACGGTTCCGGCTCAGCCTCGAGCACGCCATCCTCAGATACGAGAGCGCCCAGTTCCTCCGGAGTGTAGGAAAGCCCCTTGAGCACGTCGTCAAAGCCTTCACGGCCGACAACACCGATCGCGCGCCACACGCACAGCAGCTCCGGGTACTTCTCCCACGGCAGCGGGTTGCCCTTCTCGGATCGGGCGCGGACTGCGAACTCACCGGTGTCGCTGTTGCGCACGTACTCGCACAGCCCGGCGCGCGCGGCGCGCTCCACGTCCCATGTGTCGGTGAACTCGTCGCCACTGTCGGCACGGGTGGCCGTGACGGTCACCGAGTAGCTGCCCGCCTTGATGGATCCGCTCTTCTCGATCACCAGGCGGTGACCGGCGGCCCGAATCAGGCCCGTCATCAGCTGGGGGGAGATTGTGGCCTTGCCCTCGATGACGTCGATGCCCTGCATGGCCGCCATCGGATGAAGGCCCAGCATGGCTCCGGTCTCCATGACGAGGAGGATCTTCGCCGGGGAAGGCTTGCCGGTCTGCTTGTCGAACAGGCCGCGGGGGATCAGATCGGCGGCGCCCGCGAGGGTCTGCGCGTACGCGGCGCGCTCAGGGAGGCTGGAACGGTCGTAGGTGGTGATTGCGGTGCTCATGATGCGAGCTGCCTTTCGAATTCGAGCGCGGCAGTGAGCCGTGCGAGGAGGTCTGTTGCGATGGGGACGATCTGCGCGGTGAGCTCGAGGATCTTCGGATGGTCGCGGTGGACGGTGACCGACTTCGGTTCGCCGTTGCAGCCCGGGCGAATGTCGCCGTCGAGAAGTTCGACCCAGATGAACTCGATCGACTCGAACTCGGGAACGCACACGAACTGCCACGCCAGTTGTCGCCACTCACCGAGCGACGGACCGTCGACGATGCGACCGTGCTTGGCCTTGCACTCGGCGCCGACTGTCTCGTCTGCACCGTCTGGGGTTGCTGCGAAGCCGCGCTCGCCCGGTGAATGGATGAGGGCTTTGTTCTCGGTGATGCCAGCCCAGGCGAGCATCATCGGCTCCCACCTGTGGCCTGATGCGGTGAAGTCGTTGCCGGTGAAGTTGTGGTCGCTAAGCTTCGCCGCCAGATACTTGTCCACCGATGTCGGCTTGGCGAGCTTCGCAGCATCCGAAGCACCGATCACCGGGCGCCGTGCGAGCTTCCACACGTCGCGATCGCTGCCGTCGACGAGGATCCGGTCGCGCCAACTCATGCCGCCACCGCCTCAACGTCAGGGGTGCAGATGACGGTGATGTCCGCGCCGGGCTCCCCGTACCGCTTGTAGGTGTGCAGGTCGCAGATACGCGCATCGTCAGCGATCACGCCTGCCGCTGTGAGCCCATCGAAGGTGGAGCGCACCAACTTGTCGAGGTCGGGGTAAACGGTCGGAAGATCGCGTTTCACGGTCTTGGGCTTGGCAAGGCGGAACGTGATCAACACGGTGAGGGGCCCGTCGAGCGGGGCGCGCCCGTTCATGGCATCCTCACCAGCAGTTTTCACTGCGGCACGCCACGGCTTCACCTTGTCGGACGATTCGACCATCGCCACACGGGTTGAGCCGATACGGGAGAATCCCTTCTTGCTGCCCTGCGGTGCTGGGGTCCCGTCGACTTGGAAAGCGACAGCATCCACCGCCGCCTCGAAATACTCCGGCATGGCCGCGACGTACGGCGTGTACCCGGTCATGCTGCGGCCTCGATCCAGCGTTCGTTGCGAAGGATGAGAGACACCAGCGACTTGCTCACGCCGAACGCGGAAGCCAGTACGGGCAGCGGCTCGCCGGCGCGCGACCGGATCTCACGGACCGCGGGCCAGGTGAGCTTGGCGCCGGGGTGAGCCTCGCCGCCCAGACGCGACTGACGGCCGCGGGCGACCTTGTCGTCCATGTTGTCCTGCAGCGTTCCCCAGCGGAGGTGTCGAGCGTTGGCGCAGGCTCGGTTGTCGCAGGAGTGGAGCGCGTCCATCGTCGCCGAATGGTCTTCGCCGGATGCTTCGATCAGAGCCCAGACATGCAAGCCCTTCTCGACGCCGCCGATCCTCACGCGGGCATAGCCGGTGTGGTGAAGTCCACCGTTGAACTCCTGGCAGTCGTCAGGGGTTTCTCCGGAAGTGGTGAGCAATGCGAGGCGTTCGGCGATCGAAGCATCACGCGGCATCATTCGCTGCGCGTGGTGCGGGTCACCGTGGCGCTTCCACCGGTTGTAGTGCAGGTGGCAGTAGCCCTTGGCTGCGTACTCCACGGCGCACCCGTCGACGGTGCAGGCGGGGGCGGTCATTCCTTCACGCTCCCGTCCTCCATGATGATCCCGACCTTGGCGTCTTCACTGACCACCTCGATGAAAATCTGGTAATCGTGATCCACCGCGAGCTCGGCGATGATCTTGAGCGAGTCGGAGTCGAGCAGTGACCCGTCGAGGATCCTGAGCACGCGCAGCTTCGGGTTCGCCGCCATGGCGAGGGCGACGGATACGCGCAGCTGCTCTGCGGCGGATGCCTGCGAGAACGCGATGCCCTTGTAGGTGACCCAGTCTTCGTTGAACGAGAGGTGCTCGACCGGGAAGTCGACCGCGGCGAGAGCGTCAGCTTTCCGCTTCTCGATCTGCTGCAGCTTCACCGTGAGTTGTGCGGCGCGTTCCTTCACGCTGGACAGGGCTGCCGTGACACGGTGGTGCTCCTGCCCTTCACGGATAGCGGCGTTCGTCTGCTCCACCCCGGCGAGACGAGCACTGATGCCGTCGGTGTCGATCGGGTCGCCGAGCTTCGCCCGGTCGGCTTCGGTCGTTCTGAACTGCGCTGCAGTTGCCTCCAACTGTGCGGTCAATTCCGCGATCTGCTTCGTCAGCGAGTCCACTTCGTTGCCGAATCTGACGGCGAGCGACTCGCTGCGGACGATGGCGTCGTTGTGGGCGCGTGCCTTCTCGAACTCGGCGATGATGTCCGCCGACGAAACCTCCACATCTGGGGTGTCATCGTTCGGCTTCGTCAGCCCAGCCAGTTGGCCTTTCAGCTTGTCGACCTCACGGTTTACTTCGGTGCGGCTGTCGAACACGCCCTTCCGTTCCCGCTCGAGCTCGGAAGGATCGAACGGCAACTCGACGGTGGCGACGAGCGCGGCGACCTGGTCACGCGCAGACATGCGGGTGAATGCGAGCGGGTCGAACGCACGTGCTCCGATCAGATCGTCGAGCATCTTCTGCGGTGATGAATACTTCGCACCATCCGCCGACTCAACGGTGAGGGTGCCCGCATCGTCCTTCGTCCACCGGCGGGTGACGATGAACTCGCCCAGATCGAGCCGCACAACCGCGGTGTCTTGCCCGTCGCGGATGGGCTGCTGGGTGGCGCGGGATGCTTCGCCGCCGGCGAGGGCCGCCCAGATGGCGTCGAGCACGGATGTCTTGCCCTGTGCGTTCTTCCCGCCGATGAAGACGACGTTGCCTTCGGGGGTGATGGTGACGGCCTTGAGCCGCTTGTAGTTCTCTGCCTGGAGCTGAACGATGTGGAGTGACATTAGATGGTGCCTTTCAGAAGCTGGTTGAAGATGAAGAGCGCGCCCACCGCAATCGCGAGGACCACGTAGCAGGTGGCGAGGAGAATCCAGAACGACGCCCAAGACTCGATGCGGCGGCGCCTGGACTCGCGGCGCAGATTGTTGGGGTTGATGCCGTAGCTCATGACTGGCCCCATTCGTCGTGTTCGGTGCCGCACGCGTCGCACGTCCAGACGGCGGCCGGGATCTCCGGATCGATCAGGAGTTCGGCTTCGCCCTCGAACGTGCACGGCCACTCAAGATCGAACTCGCGGGGGGTTCCTCGCTCGAATGTGTGCCGGGAGATGCCATCGCATTTGCGCCACACGACGCGTTCGGTGACGGACTGGCCGGATGATCTGCTCACAGCACAACTCCGATCAGGACGCCGAGCAGGACACCTGCAGCGATGAGGATCACGGACACCGCCCATGCGATGACCGTGCGAGCAATCGCGGCCTGAACCACCGGATCCACGCCGGGTAGTTCGGGGGCGACATAGGTTGTGCGGCGGGTCACAGGACACCCACCAATCTGGCGATGGCCAACAGGACCAGCCCGATAACGACCATCACGGCGAGGAACACGCCCGTCGCCACCAGAGCGATGAACCACCGCCCGAACGGCAGACGCGGCTCATAATCCGACTCAGGCAGGTGCGCGTAGATGCGGTTGTCAGGGGTCATGAGAGCGCCGCCTCGATCTGCTCAAGCTCGTCGGGCCGGATGCCATACCCGGCGCTCTGGTGCGAGTGCACCCAAGCGATCCGGTTCGCGAGCTTCTGCTGCTCCACGAGTGCGAGCGTCGCGTGCACCTGCGCCAGCCCGAGGGCATGCATTGCCCGCTCGCCGGTGACCTCCGGATTCATATCACCGCTGTAGACGACGAAGCCCACTGCCTCCGCCTTGTGGTCGATGGTGCTCATGAGTTGTCCTGTCGGGTGAGTCGGCGGGCCACAATGAGCCCGAAACCGAGGATGAGTAGTGCGATGCCGCCGACCAGAGGGGCGGCAGGGTCAGGGCCGGTGTGCGGCAACTGGGTGAGCGGCTCCACCGGGACGGGCAGGAACTCGCCCAGCGGGGGCACCACGGCAGGCTCCTCCCATACGGCGACGTCATTCACACACGACGTCGGCTCACCCGACCGATCCAGCCATCCGGGGACAGTCCCAGGAGGGCACAGGAGCGCGCCCGCGATGAGCAGAGTGGCGATCATGCTGCGAGTCCTTTTCTGCGCGCGGCGACTCGGGCTGCAGCGTCGCGGTTGCACGCGCGGCAGGTTCGAGCACCGGATGGTCGGATGTATGTGTTGGCGTCGTCGAAGTCGTGCCCATTGGTGCATGTCTTCCGAGACGCATTGACGTTGCGCCCGTGCCGGATCGTGTCGCGGTTGTTCTCGGCCACGGTTCCGAAGGCGAGGTTCGTCACGGCGTTGTTGTCGGGGTTGCCGTCGAGGTGCCGGACCACCGGTCCAGTCGGCGCACCGATGAACGCGAACGCCACTAAGCGGTGCACGTTGTGAACGCTGTGCGCCCCGTCGCGCATGAGACTCACGTGACGATGACCCCACCGTGGATGTCGCGGTTGCCGCAAGACGCGAGCTGTGCCGCTCAGCAAAGACCGCACTTGGCCGGCCGAGCTCACCTCGTACCTCCCCTCGTACCCGACGACGGGACGCCACTCCTCGCGCATTACGCACTCACCGCCTTGAGTGCGCCGATGTGCAGCCGCTTCCGCAACTGCTCGATGCCTTTCACGGTCACACGCAGTTGCGGCGGGTCCACGACGCGAGCGCCAGTCCCCGGGTGGTAATGGAACGTCGGCTTCTCCGCGAGATACCCGCGGTCGACACGGTCAGCCCGTGCACGCCACGCCATGTCGCCGCCCCGGAACGTCCACCCGATCTGCTGCAACTGCGCAAACAAACGCTGCGGACCGGTCGGGATGCCGGCGCGGGCGAGGATCTTCGCCGCGTCACCGACCGAGTAGTCGCCCTCGGCGGATGCGATCGCATCCCACGCCTCAGCGCGCGGTGTGGCTTCGGCGAGTTCTGCGGTCACCTGTTCGTTGTGCTCGAGCAGAGTAGCGACCGCCTGATTCAGCTGACGGATGGCGCCCATGTCGAGCGCGACCGGCGCCAGGTAGGAACCCTTCTGACGGATCTCCGGGAGCACCACATGTGTCACCCACCGCTTGAACTCCTTCGCCTCGGGTCGCCGGCTGCGAAGGATCGCGGAGTAGAGGCCCGGCTCGTTGATTGCGAGCACGCTCTGGTCTCCGCCGGGGGTCTGCACAATCCGCAGACCCTTCTCGTCTTCGTCGAGAGTGCGGGTCATCGCGGCGGGCTCGCTGTATCCGAGGATGCGGGCGACGTCGGCGGCGACGAACCAGATCTCGTCAAGGCCGCGCAGGGTGCGCACGTCCTGTCCGATGTAGCTGAAGATCGCTACACTGTTCTCAGTGGTTGGCATGTCCTTGCCTTTCTGCTTCACCCCCGGCTGCAACCGGGGGTTCTTCTTTTTGGTGAAGAGGGAGTGGGGAGCGAGAAGAGGGGGTCGTCTCGCTCCCCGGGGCCAGCGGGGGAACTGGCGGTCTAAGCGGCG
Organism: Homoserinimonas aerilata; assembly: GCF_006716125.1. NCBI lineage: Bacteria > Bacillati > Actinomycetota > Actinomycetes > Micrococcales > Microbacteriaceae > Homoserinimonas > Homoserinimonas aerilata. The sequence goes on from NZ_VFOM01000002.1 coordinate 168,598, forward strand.
ACGAGACGCTCGGCAAGCCATGCGTCGAGGTCGGCCGGGTAGTAGACGGTGAGACGGCCCTGCTTGTACGCCTTCGGGCCCTTGCCTGCTGCCTTGAGGTTGTAGAGGGTCTGCGTCTTGATGCCGCAGTACTCGGCTGCTCTCTTCACCGTGAAGACCGGGCCGATCATGCTGGCCTCCGCTCCACGAGCGCGTCGAGAGGCAGGTCGCTCACGCTCGAAAGCTTCTCGAGTAAGGCCATTCCGGCTGCGCCGCCGTCATAGGCGCGAGTGATCGTTGACTTCGCGACGCCAAGTCCGAGCGCCATCTTCGACGCGTTGACCGTGCCAGCGAGGCGTCCCGACGTGTGAAGCCAGCCGTTCTCACGAGCTACCTCAGTAAGTGCTGAGGGGCTGATAAGTAGCATGAACTTTCCTTTGTCTGGTGGGCGATACAGGGTGTTGCGATAACCATACATACATCGTCTGGTGCGCGCAACATAGTTTTTAGTTGACCTTTCGTTGCGTATGCGCAACACTGAATGCGTGGAAGAGACGAACAACGAAAACCGTGCCGAGATCTGGGCCGAATGGCTCCAAGAGATGCTCGATTCGAAGAGGTGGCGCCAAGCCGACCTCGTGAACAACTCGCATGGCACCGTCAAGCGCGATCGCGCCAGCAAATGGCTCAGTGGCAAAGAAAGCCCGTCCTACAGAAACGCCATCGTCGTTGCGAATACCCTGAATGTCTCGCACTCGTCTGCGCTGCGTGCCGCTGGCTTTGAGTCCGATGAGATCGACCAAGACCACTCCCGGCGCCTCATTGCGGCGCAGGCATCGATCGACAACTACGTGCCGCCCGCTTCGGCGCAGCGTGCCTTGGCAGAATTTCCTGATTCGATTCTGATAGGCGAGATTCTCCGGCGGGCTCACGAACGCGAGGGCGTCCATCCCATCAAGACGCTGCCCGCATGGGGCAGCCTGTCGAATGTCGTACGCGACATAGAGGATGCCCGTGAGCGGGGATCGGAAGCCACAACAAAGCACGCGGCGAACGAACCGCGGAACATCACACCGGGGGAGATCGATGGAGATCAAGCTGGGGACGACGTATGACCCGCATGAGCACGCCGACCAGATCGGCGTCAGGATCGAGTATCAGCGGTTGCGCACAGCAAACGGGTTGTGGCTGCCGGAGTATCGGACGATCATCCTGCAGCCACGCATGCGGAAGATCGTCGAGCGGTCGGTGCTCGCGCACGAGATGGGGCACGTCTGTCTCGGCCATCAGGAATCCACCCCGCGTAATGAACTCCGCGCCGATAGGTGGGCAGTGCGAAAGCTCGTCGCACCTGGGGCGCTCGAACACGCCGCGCTCATCAGCCCCGACCCAGGGGACTGGTGCCACCATCTCGGAGTATCCGCTGACCTCATCGAGCGCGCGCTTCTCGATCGCAATGCGGCATGAGCATGGCTAGGCCGCCACTCGTCCTCGAGACGTGGGGCAAGATCCGCCGCACGACGGTCGGCGGCAAGGACACCGCGGTCGCCTACTACCGAGACTCAGACGGCCGCACCCGGCCCATGCAGCGCCAGGGGAAGACGCCAGCCGACGCAGAGCGAAAGCTGATCGAGGCACTCAAGAAGCGACTCACGCCGACGACGGAATATCTCACGCGCGAGACCACGCTGCAAGTGCTCGCTGAGGAGTGGATGGCAGAGCTCGACAAGTCCAAGCGGTCGACTGCGACGAAGGCCCGCTACGCGTCCACCATCCGCGCGCACATCAACGAACATGTCGGCGCCGTGCGTATCCGCGAGGCGACTGTGCCACGACTTCAGAGACTCATCGACCGCGTCGCAGAGAACTCGGGAGACGAACAAGCGCGGATGCTCGGCGTAGTCCTCCGCGGCATCTTCACGCACGCCGTACGAATGATCCCCGACATCGACAACCCAGCGTCATCACTGCTATTGCCGGCGCGCCCCGACGCCGCAGATCCCCGAGCGCCCAGCCTTGCGGACGTGCACGCGCTCCGCAAGGCCATGGCTGCCTATGACGCGCTGCCCGCGGCGCGCAATGGCGCCGAGCACGACATCGCCGACATCTGCGACATGCTCCTCGCGACCGGCGCCCGGCCCGGCGAAGTGCTCGCGCTCGACTGGGAGAAAGACATCGACCTCGAAAACTGGGTCGTCACCATCCAGGCAACGGTCGTGCGCATCGCCGGCGTCGGAGTGACGCGACAGCCGCACACCAAGGAGCGCGACGTTCGTCGGCTGAAACTACCGGCTTTCGCGATCGACATGCTCGTGCGACGTCGCATCAATGCCTATGGCAATTGGGTGTTCCCCTCATCGACGGGCAAGCTTCGGTGGCCCGAGAACTTTCGGCAGTCGTGGGCTGTTGCGGTCAAGGGCACGGATGTCGAGTGGACTACTCCGAAGTCGACGCGCAAGGCGGTGGCTCATCATCTCGACGTCGAGATCGGTATCGAGGCGGCGCAGGGGCAGCTTGGGCATGCTGATCCCAAGATCACGCGGAGGAGCTACGCGCCGGGCGCGGCCGTGGTGCTCCCCGACCACTCAGAGCATCTGGCTGCCTTCGCTGAAAACCCCGAGTAAGTAGCGGATCGCGCGCGTTTCGGTGACTTCGGGCGGAGCGGATCGCGCGGAAATCCCTGATGAGAGCGGATGACGGGAATCGAACCCGCGCTATCAGCTTGGGAAGCTGAAGTTCTGCCATTGAACTACATCCGCGCATCCGTCAACACCTTGTGGGCGCAACGAACCTGACCATACTACCGACACCTCCCCCGGGCGGGAACCGAGCCGGCGCATCCGTCTACTAGTCTCGTCACCATGCTGCTCTCTGATCGCGACATCACCGCAGGACTCGCCTCAGGCCGCATCGGCCTTGACCCGTATGACCCGGAGATGGTGCAGCCGTCGAGTATCGATGTGCGCCTCGACCGCTACTTTCGGTTGTTCGACAACCACAAGTACCCGTTCATCGACCCGGCGGAGGATCAGCCGGAGCTCACCCACCTGGTCGAGGTCGACCCGGATCAGGCGTTCATCCTGCACCCGGGCGAGTTCGTGCTCGGTTCCACCTACGAGCAGGTCACGCTGCCCGACGATGTTGCTGCGCGCCTCGAGGGCAAGAGCTCGCTGGGTCGCCTCGGCCTGCTCACGCATTCCACGGCCGGCTTCGTCGACCCGGGTTTCTCCGGTCATGTCACGCTGGAGTTGAGCAATGTGGCGACACTGCCGATCAAGTTGTGGCCGGGCATGAAGATCGGGCAGCTGTGCTTCTTCAGGCTCACCTCGCCGGCCGAGAAGCCGTACGGTTCTGGCGCGACCTTCTCCCGCTACCTGGGGCAGCGCGGGCCGACGGCGTCGCGTTCGCACCTGAACTTCCACCGCACCGACGTCTCGGTGACCGACGCGGGCCGCCCCGGCGCCTGACCGGCATCCGGGGCAACCTTTGTAGCGCCCCTACGCTGCGTGCTTCGCCGGCTCGGCGTCGCGAACGCGGTTGCGCCGGTGCCGCGGCCACCAGAACCAGTCGCCCAACGTGAAGGTGAGCGCCGGCACAATGACGGTGCGCACCAGGAGAGTGTCGATAAGAACGCCGACGCAGACGATGATGCCGATCTGGGTGAGCGTTATGAGCGGCAGAACGCCGAGCACGGCGAAAACCGCTGCAAGGAGGATGCCGGCGCTCGTGATGACACCGCCGGTGGCCGACAGTGCCCGGATCATTCCCGGCCGGGTACCCAAATGTTCGGCCTCCTCCTTGGCCCGCGTCACCAAGAAGATGTTGTAGTCGACCCCGAGCGCCACCAGGAACAGGAAACTGAAAAGCAGAACAGAGTTGTCGAGGGCAGAGAAACCGAACACCGACTGGAACAGCAGCCAGCTCGCCCCCACACTCGCAAAGAATGATGCGACAACGGTGAGCAGCAAGATGATCGGCGCCACCACAGAGCGCAACAGAAGCACCAACACCAAAAAGACCAGGGCAAGGATGAGCGGGATCACCAAATCTTGGTCACGCTCCTGAGCGGTCGCCGAATCAAGACTCTGTGCGTCCACACCACCGACGAGCGCATCCGCCCCGGAGACGTTGTGCACCTTGTCTCGCAGCGCCCGGATGGTGTCGTAAGCCTCATCCGTTTCGGCGGCAGCATTCAGCGAAACGCTGATCTGTGTGATGCTCCCGTCGCTGTCGCCGACGGTCGCCGAGGTGACCCCGGCAACGCTGGATGCGGCATCCGCAACATCCTGTGCCTGGTCACTGTTGGCGATGACGACGGCCGGTGAGCCGCTACCTGCCGAGAAAGCGTCAGCCAGAATCTCCTGGCCGGTGACCGACTCGGGGGTGGCGGTGAACTTCTCGGTCTGCGACAGACCAACCTGCACCTGCGGTACGGCCGCGGCGAGCCCGCCGAGCAGTAGAAGACCGACGATGGCGACGGCGAGAGGTTTACGGGAGACGAGAGTACCGAGCTTGTGCCAGAACCCCTTCGCGAGGCGATCCTCAGAGTTGAAACGGGGAATGTAAGGCCAGAACAGGCCGCGACCGAACAAAACGAGAGCGGCAGGGAGCACGACGAGTGCGAAGATCATGGCGACGACGATGCCCGCAGCGCACGCCAAACCGAGCGCCCGGTTGCCGCCAAGTTCGGCAAACAGCAGGGTGAGCAGGCTGAGCACGACGGTCGAACCGCTGGCAATGATCGCGGGCCCCGCGCCGCGGAGGGCAAAACTCATGGCCGTGCGGCGGTCTTCGTGGATGCGCAGTTCGTCGCGGTACCGGGCGATGAGCAGAAGGGCGTAGTTGGTCCCTGCGCCGAAAACGAGCACCGAGAGGATGCCGGTGATTGACGCGTCGATGGGAATGCCGACGAGGGCTGCCACATTGCGGGCCACAACCCCGGCTACGGCGTCGGCCATTCCGACGACCGCGAGCGGAACTAGCCACAACCACGGGCTGCGGTAGGTGACGATCAGGAGCACCGCGACCACACCGACCGTGGTGAGCAGCAGGGTGAAGTTGGCGCCCTTGAACACGGCGGCAATGTCGACGGCGAAACCCTCAGGCCCGGTGAGAAGCGCGGTCAGCCCGTCAGGGAGGTCTTCGTTCGCGGTGGTGCGGATGTCGGTGGCCCGTTCGGCCTGCACCGGAACGTCATTGAGTGTCTTAAGCGGCACGATGACGAGCGCCGTGGTGCCGTCATCCGAGATCTGAGCGGGCGGCAAGAAGTCGGATGTGGCGAGAGGGGTGAGAGCCTTCTGGCGTTCGTTGATTGCGGTGACGTCGGCCTCACTGAGCGTGGCGCCGTCACGGGAGAAGACGATGAGGGCGGCCGTCGTGTCGGCGCCGGGGAGCTTCTCCTGGAGGGCGGCGACCTCGGCGGATTCGGCACTGTCGGGGAGGCCGTTGCCGGGGGCGTCCTCTGTGGCTTTGCCGCCGAAGAGCAGCAGTGCGAGTGCTGCGGCGAGGGCGACGACGAGCACGATCCATGACGTGCGCCGTCCGGTGATGACGTTGCGGAGGGGGCCCATGGTCGTCCTTTACTAGGCAAGTGGATTATTAGAAGCGTTAGCTACCTTACATGTAAGATATAAATCATGACTAACAATCGTGCGGAGGGCCCGCAGGTTCCTGTGCACGAGAGCACCCGTCTGCTCCGTGAATTCACGTCACTCGGTGACGAGTTCGAGAGGTATATGGGCCGGGAGCTCACCGTCAACCCCACAGACCTTCAGGCGATGCAGCATCTGATCATGAGTGGGCCACTGAGCCCCACCGAGATCGCACGCCGGCTCCAAATCAGCACCGCCGCTGCGACGGTCGTGGTTGACCGGCTCGCCAAGGTGGGTCACGTGAGCAGAGCTGCGCACCCCACCGACCGGCGCGGGGTTGTTGTGGTGCCCGCGAAAGAGTCTGTGGCGAAGGCCATGAGCACTCTTATGCCGATGATCACGGGCATCGACGAGATCATTGGCGAGTTCGACGAGACAGAGAAGGACACGATAACCCGCTACCTGCGTCGCGTCATCGACGTGTACCGAAGCAGCATTCCCGCAGGAGATTCGTCGTGAGGTTCTGTCTCGTCAGCGCAGCGTCAGTGCGCTCCCTCCGTGGCGCCTGGCCACTGCGCCAGTTGCATGACCAGCCACGGGCTGAAGGCAAAGGGCGTCGCCTTGACGGCGGTGGCCAGGGCCGTCGGCTGAACCCAGGCAAACTCCCCGACCTCATCCTCAGAGGGGTTCACCTCTCCGACCAGGGTCGCGCGGAACACCGGGCACACCTCGTTTTCGACGACTCCGGATGCGTCCACGGCGCGGTAACGAAAGTCCGGCAGAATCGGTTCGATTGCGGTGACCGTGGCCCCGAGTTCGCGCACGGCACGACGCGTGATGGTGTCTTCGAACGACTCGTCGACACCCGGATGACCGCAGAAACTGTTGGTCCACACCCCCGGCCAGGTGGCCTTGCTGAGTGCGCGACGGGTGACCAACACCTCGCCGGCCTCGTTGAAAAGGTGGCACGAGAACGCCAAATGCAGCGGAGTCTCCGAGCTATGAACGCTCGACTTGGGGGCGGTGCCGATCGGCTTGCCGTCGTCAGAGAGCAGAACAACAAGTTCGGAGAGTTCCATGAGCAGTAGTCTGCCCCATGGGGATGCGGGCCCGGCCCCAAAGGAATCGCGCAGAGACGAGCGGGTCATGCGCGTGCTCGACGAGTTTTTCTCCTCTTCGGGGCGGCGCGCGCATCAGCACGGACCTCAATATGTTGAGCTGTGGCGACAACTGCGCCACAGCACCACGGGCGGCAAACTGTTCCGGCCGAGGATGGTTTTCACTGCGTACGACGGTCTCGGCGGCGTTGATGATGAGGCGGTCGCCTGGGTGGGGGCCGCATTCGAGCTCCTGCACACCGCCCTCATCGTGCACGATGACGTCATCGACCGTGACTTCGTGCGACGGGGCCTGCCGAACATCTCGGGAACCTATCGCGATCGAGCGCTCGCCGCAGGTGCCCCTCAGCACGAGGCCGAGCACCGTGGCCTGAGCGCTGCCGTCGTGGCCGGTGACCTTGCGCTGTTCTATTCGTACCGGCTCATCGACCGCAGCGGCGTAACAGGTCGCCGTCGCCGTCGCGTCCTCGACCTGATGGACGACGCGCTGTTCGCGAGTGCGGCCGGCGAACTGCTCGACCTCGACTATTCGGGGGCCATCAGCATCCCGACTGTTGACAGTATCCTCACCATGGCGCGCCTGAAGACGGCGGTGTACTCATTTGAGGGCCCCCTCATGGCTGGCGCTGTCATGGCCGGCGCGTCGGATGCCGTTGTCGCCTCGCTCGAAGACTTCGGACGCGAACTGGGCACCGCTTACCAGATCGTCGACGACCTCCTCGGAGTGTTTGGCGACGCGGAGGAGACCGGCAAATCGACCACGAGTGATCTGCGCGAAGGCAAACGCACCGTACTGGTCGCGCACGCCGCGTCCACAGAAATCTGGCGTGAGATGGTCCCCCTGTTCGGCTCGCCGACACTCTCCGACCTCGAAGCCGATGGTCTTCGGGCGAAGCTCGATCAGAGTGGTGCGCGAGCCTATGCTGAAGCTCTGCTTGCCGAGCATGTGCAGCGGGCGCGGAACGTGCTCGCCCGTGCCGAAATGCCTGAGGCACTGCGTGCAGGTTTGGAGCCCGTCATCGAGACCGTTCTGAGGAGAGGCAGATGAGTCGACTCGACCTCTATACGAGCGTTTCTGAGGCGGCGGCGGCGGTCGTCATCCGGCAGTATTCGACCTCGTTCGGTCTGGCCTCCGGCTTGCTCGATGCTCCAGTGCGGCGCGACATCGCCAACATCTATGCGCTCGTGCGTGTCGCCGATGAGGTCGTCGATGGTGTTTCAGAGGATGCGGGCCTCAGCAGAGAAGACGCGGCGCAGAGCCTCGACGAGCTTGAAGCGCAGACGGTGCAGGCATTCGAGCTCGGATTCAGCACCAACCCGATCGTGCACGCCTGCGCCACAACCGCCCGAAAGGTCGGTTTCGGTCGCGAGCTGACCGAACCGTTCTTCGCCTCCATGCGCGCCGACCTGACGCAAACGGTGCATGACGACGACAGCTTCGAACGCTACGTCTACGGTTCGGCGGAGGTCATAGGGCTCATGTGCCTGCGCGTGTTCCTTTACGGGCACGACCGCACGCCTCAGCAGCACGATCAGCTCGAGCGTGGAGCGCGCGCCCTGGGCGCCGCGTTTCAGAAGGTCAACTTTCTTCGCGACCTCGCGGACGACTACGAGACACTCGGTCGCAGCTACTTTCCGCACGTCGACATTGCGAAGTTCGACGAAGAGCAGAAGCTGCTCATCCTCGACGACATCGACGCCGAGCTTCGCATCTCCCGTGCGTCGCTGCCGTTGCTACCGCGCCGCAGCCGCCGCGCCGTCGCCCTCGCCCACTGCCTTTTCGCGGAACTTGCCCGCCGGCTGCGCGACACTCCGGCAGACCACATCCTCACCGCACGAGTGAGTGTTCCCACGGCCGTGAAGCTGCGACTGGCGGCAGCGTCACTCGCCGGAAGGATGCCGCAGGCATGACCCACACGGTTGTGATCGGTGGCGGAATCTCGGGGCTCGCCACGGCGGGCCTCCTCGCCCGCGAGGGGCACCGGGTGACCCTTCTCGAAAAGCAGGAAAGCGTCGGCGGCCGTGCCGGCGTGTGGGAGCAGGATGGTTTCCGTTTTGACACGGGCCCCTCCTGGTACCTGATGCCCGAAGTTTTCGACCACTTCTTCACACTCATGGGCACCTCGGCGCAAGAGCAACTCGAGCTCGTCAAACTCGACCCCGGGTACCGCGTCTACTTCGAGGGGCACCGCGACCCCATCGAGGTGCAGGTGGGTAGAGAGGCGAACCTGGCGCTGTTCGACTCGATCGAGCCCGGCTCCGGCGCCCGGATGGCCCGCTACCTTGACTCCGCCGCCGAAACCTACGAAATGGCGAAGCGGCGGTTCCTGTACTCGACGTTCGAATCGTTCACCCCACTGCTGCGCGGCGATGTCCTCCGACGCAGCCCCAAGCTGGTGCGACTGCTGCTGCAGACGCTCGACTCGTTCGCATCCCGCACCGTTCAAGATCCGCGACTGCGGCAGATACTCGGCTACCCGGCCGTGTTCCTCGGATCGTCACCGTATCTCACCCCCAGCATGTATCACCTCATGAGTCACCTCGACCTCACTGACGGTGTCTACTACCCGATGGGCGGCTTCACAGGCCTCATCGAGCGCATCGCGCAACTGGCCATCGACGCGGGGGTGACGGTGCGAACATCCGCACCCGTCGCCCGAATCCTTGTCGCCGACGGCACAGCCGTCGGGGTCGAGCTTGAGAGTGGGGAGCGAATCGACGCCGACCTCGTCGTCTCCACCGCAGACCTGCACCACACAGAAACGCGGATGCTCGAACCGCAGCACCAGACATACCCGCAGAAATATTGGGACTCACGCGTCGCCGGCCCTGGCGCCCTCCTGCTGTATCTGGGGGTGAAGGGTGAACTCCCCCAGCTCGAACACCACACCCTGCTGTTCGCGAGCGACTGGCGCAACAACTTCGGTGCCATCTTCGACAAGCCCACCCGCATGCCAGAAATACCCAGCCTGTACATCTGCAAACCCAGCGGCGTCGACCCTGATGTCGCCCCCGACGGCCACGAGAACGTGTTCGTACTCGTCCCTGTGCCCGCCGACCCCGGCCTCGACGGCCTGGAGGCGCTCGCCGACGAGGTCATTGCGCAGATCTCCGACTGGGCAGCGATTCCCGACCTCGCCGAGCGCATCGTCGTGCGTCGCGTCGTCGGCCCCGGCGACTTCGAAAGCGGCCTCAACGCGTGGAAGGGTTCCGCCCTCGGGCCGGCACACACTCTGCGTCAGAGCGCATTCTTTCGCGCCGGAAATGTGAGCCGCCGCGTGAAGGGGCTCCTCTACGCTGGTTCCTCCAGCATCCCCGGCATCGGGCTTCCCATGTGTCTCATCAGTGCCGAGCTTGTCGTCAAACGCCTCCGCGGCGACGTGTCGACGGGCCCGCTGCCCGAGCCGCGGGATGCGCGTTGATGGGCCTGATCTACCTTGGCGCGCTGCTCACGTCACTCGGCTGCATGGTGCTGCTCGATCGACGGTTCGGCCTGTTCTTCTGGCGCGATCGTCGTCGAGCGACGATCGTGCTCGCATCCGGTCTGGTGTTCTTCATCGTGTGGGATCTCTTCGGAATCGGTCTCGACATCTTCTTTCGCGGCGAAACCGACTTCATGACAGGCATCCTGCTCGCCCCCGAGCTGCCGCTCGAGGAACCCTTCTTCCTCGCCCTGCTGTGCTACCTCAGCATGAACGCCTACGGGGCCCTCACCCATCGCGACGCTGGGCGCCCCCGGGCGGGGAGGGGCACCGCATGATGGATTACTGGATGCTCAACTTCGCATTTCTGGGCGTTGTGCTCATCGTCGTGGCCGCGGCCGTCGGTGTTCGTCGTGCGCCGCGCTGGCGAGCGGTGGGCATCACGGCGGCCGCGGTGCTCATCATGACGGCGGTCTTCGACAATGTGATGATCGCCATCGGCCTGTTCGGCTACAACCCAGATCGCATCTCGGGCCAGTTCATCGGCCTCGCACCGCTCGAAGATTTTGCGTACGCGATCGCTGCTGTCATTCTTCTACCCTGCCTCTGGCGGCTACTCGAAAGGCCCCGCGGTGTCGACGCTTAGAGCTCTTCTCGTCTCCTCGCGCCCCCTCAGCTGGGTCAACACGGCATTCCCGTTTGCGGCCGCGTACCTCACGACAACGCGTGAGATCGATCTGACCCTCGTGCTCGGAACCCTCTTCTTTCTCATCCCCTACAACCTGGCGATGTACGGCATCAATGATGTCTTCGACTACGAGTCAGACCTCGCCAACCCGCGCAAGGGTGGCGTCGAGGGTGCACTCCTCGAACCGCGGATGCACAGGGTCACCCTGTGGGCGGCCGCCGTCACGACGGTGCCGTTCATCGTCTACCTGGTGCTCGTGGGCAACCCGGCGTCGTGGGTTGTTCTCGCCGTCAGCATGTTCGCCGTCTACGCCTACTCCGCGCCCGGACTGCGCTTCAAAGAGCGACCGGTGCTCGATTCGCTCACCTCGAGCACCCACTTCGTCTCACCCGCCATCTACGCCCTCGTGTTGGCTGGCGCACACGTGACGCCGCAGCTGGTCGCCATCCTCGGCGCGTTCTTCGTGTGGGGTGTTGCGAGTCACGCCTTCGGCGCCGTTCAAGACATTGTGGCCGACCGGGAGGGCGGAATCGCGTCGATCGCGACCGTCTTTGGTGGCCGCGCGACCGTCCGCATCGCCACTGTCGCGTATGCCGCATCCGGTGTTCTTCTCCTGTTTGCCGGGTGGCCGGCGCTGCTCGCGGCTGTTCTCGCGGTGCCCTACATCCTCGCCGTCATTCCGTTCTGGAATGTGGCGGATGATGATTCCGAGACGGCGAACCGGGGCTGGCGTCGCTTTCTGTGGCTCAACTTCTTCAGCGGTTTCGTCGTGACGATGCTGCTGATCGCATGGTGGTCGTTCGGCTGAGCCTTCTCCGGCGGCAGGTTACCGGGTGCGCCTACCGGGTGTGCCTGCGGGCGGTGCCGCTCAGTTGGTGTCTGCGGAGTTGGTGTAGCCGAGGTTTCGCGCCATCAGTTCCAGCGTGGCGAGTGTGGTCGTGTAGTCGTCTTCGCTGACGCCGTCACCGACGGCCCCACGCAGCTCTCCCACGACGGTGCTCAACCGTCCGAAGGCCTGCTGACCGCGTTCGGTGAGCTTGTACAGTTCGCCGTCGAAGTCGAGCCAGTCGCTCTCGATGAGCTCGTCGAGATGGTCCGCGGATGTTTCTGAGCCGTCGGAGGGTAGGAAGGGGGCGATGGCGCTGTCGAGCAGGTCGACGGGGGTCCCCTCGGTGGTGATGATTCCGAGAAGTTGCCACTGTCGGCGCGTGACGCCGTGCTCTTCGAGGATCGCGGCGAATCGCTCGTCGATGAGCCTGTCGACTAACTTGAGCCAGTAGCCGATCGGTCGTTCAGCCATGTCTTGACCCTACGCATGTGCCCCCGCCGCGACAACCCCCGCGTGCAGCACCCCCGCAGTGTGCTCGTCAGTATGTGAATCCGAGCTCTGCCGGGTAGTCTCCCAGCGCGGTGAGCTGGGTCGCCGCCGCTTGAAGGTGCGAGAGGGTGAGCCCGAGGGTTCCCGGCCCGAAGCTGACGCGGGAGACGCCGAGTTCTGCGAGCCGCTTGAGCGGCACAGATTTCGGGTTCGAGATCACGGAGATGCGGCCGTTGACCTCGTCGAGGGCGCGCTTGACCTTGTCTTCGTCGCCGAGCCCGAGGAAGAAGATGACGTCTGCGCCAGCTGCGAGGTAGGCGTTGGCGCGGGTGACGGCCTCGCGCCATTCGCCCCCGCCGGCGAGAGTGTCAACGCGCGCGTTGATGACGAGCGGAACCCCCGCGCGGTCGGCGGCCGCACGCACCGCGGCAACCCGCGAGGCGGCCACGTCGACCTCGAACTGTGGCGCCTTGGGCGCGCCCACACTGTCTTCGATGTTGAGCCCGGCGGCTCCCACCTCAATGAGGCGGGTCACGTTCTCTTCTATGCCGGCAGCACCCGGTGCGTAGCCCTTCTCGAAGTCGACGGAGACGGGCAGCTCGGTGGCATCGATGATGATCTTCGCGGCGGCAAGGGCCTGGTCGACGGTGAGGCCTTCACCGTCGGGCACCCCGTGCGCGAAGGAGATGGAGTGGCTCGCGGTGGCGAGGGCCTTCACCCCGGGCGCTTCGGAGACGATGCGCGCGGTGACGGCATCCCACACGTTACTGACGATGAGCGGCTCGCCCGGGATGTGCAGCGAGTTGAGCAGTTCGGCCTTTGCAGCAGTGTTGGTCATGCTCCCACCCTCTGTCATCCCACCGACATCCGCCACCCCTGTTACGTCCGGCGGCGCGAGACTCAGCCGCGCACGTGCTGCGGGGTGCGCACGAAGAGCATGAACACGAAGCCGACGAGGAGCACGATGGCGATGCCCAGGATGCCCCAGTGGGTTCCGACGAAGACGCTGGTGAAGAGTGCCCACAGGCCGGGTGCCATGAAGCTCGCGGCGCGCCCCGTCGTTGCATAGAGACCGAAGATCTCACCCTCGTGCCCTGCGGGGGCGAGACGGGCGAGAAGCGAGCGACTGGAGGCCTGGGCTGGGCCGACGAACATGCAGAGCACCAGGCCCACCACCCAGAACACGATGACCCCCTGATCGTGCAGGAAGAATACGACAAGGCTGGCGACGATGAGGCCACCGAGTGCGGTCATGATGACGGCGCGGGCTCCGAAGCGGTCGTCGAGGCGACCGGAGAGGATGGTCGAGATGCCGGCAACCAGGTTGGCGACGATGCCGAAGATGAGCACCTCGTTATTACTGAAGCCGAACACCTTGGCGGCGATGATGGCGCCGAAGGCGAAGACGCCGGCCAGCCCGTCGCGGTAGATGGCGCTGGCGATGAGGAACCAGAAGGTGCTGCGGCTGGTGCGGAAGATGCGTGCAACGTCGTGGCCGAGCACGACGTAGCTGCGCAAGAACCCGACCTTGGGCCGGTCAGTGCGCCCCGCGCTTTCGGAAACATTGAGCATGATCGGGATGCTGAACGCGATGGCCCAGACGGCACAACCGAGGGCGATGATCCGGTAGGCCATACCGTTGCTGGTGTCCATGCCGAACCAGTCGAGCTGGGTCACGATGACAACGATGACGAGAGCGACGATGCCGCCGAGGTAGCCAAAGCCCCACCCGAGGCCGCTGACCTTGCCGACGGTGCGCCGCGTGGAGACCTGCGCGAGCATCGCGTTGTAGTGCACTCCGGCGATCTCACTGAAGACGCTGCCGGCGGATACAAGGGAGATGCCGAGAACGAAGTACGCGGGAGCGGCTTCGACGAAGAAGAGCAGCGCCATGCAGACGATGAGCAGAAGTGTGTTGATCAGCAGCCAGCGTTTGCGGTTGCCCGAGGAGTCGCCGCGCTGCCCCATGACGGGGGCGAGAACGGCGACGAACAGGCCACCGATGAAGAGCGCGAAGCCGAACTGGCTGTCGAGGGCGGCGGATGCTGCCTTGTAGTCGGCACTGTCGGTGCCGAGCGCAACGATGGCCGGGTCGATGAAGCTGTCGCCGACGAGATACAGGGCAACGAAGACGAAGGTGAGGATGACCGAGTTGAACGGCTGTGTCGCCCAGTCCCACAGGGCCCATGAGAACACCTGCTTGCGCGGGATGCTGTGCTCGCCGTCGGGCAGGTCACGGCCCATCGCGCCGATGGCGCCCGAGTTGGCTGCTGCTGGCACGTGGATACTGGTCGCGGTGACGTCGCTGCCCGTGGTGTCGCCGTCAGGGGACTCGTTGCTCATGCGCTCAGGCTAGCGGTGCCCGGTAAACAATTGGTGGCTTTCTTCGCGAGTGCCTCAACTGTAAGTTGAGTGTGAGTGACTCAAGTTTTGCGGATCTGGCTTGACAGCAAATCGACGGTGAATAAACTTGAGTGCATGAGGCTCAAGTCTCACTGGCGCTTCTGGTTTCGATACGGCCCTAGAGGGCCTACTCAACCCGCCGGTCGGACTCAACCCGCGAGAAACGTAAGCAAGTAAGAAGGAGAACGCGCATGGCACGTGCAGTAGGAATCGACCTCGGAACCACCAACTCTGTGGTTTCTGTACTCGAAGGCGGTGAGCCGACCGTCATCGCGAATGCGGAGGGCTTCCGTACGACCCCCTCGGTCGTCGCCTTCACGAAGGATGGCGAGACTCTCGTCGGCGAGACGGCCAAGCGCCAGGCGGTCACCAACGTCGACCGCACCATCGCATCCGTCAAGCGCCACATGGGCACCGACTGGACCCAGGACATCGAGGGCAAGAAGTACACGCCCCAGGAGATCTCGGCCCGCATCCTCGCCAAGCTCAAGCGTGACGCTGAGCAGTACCTGGGCGAGCCTGTGACGGATGCCGTCATCACTGTTCCCGCATACTTCAACGACTCGGAGCGCCAGGCCACGAAGGATGCCGGTGAGATCGCCGGACTCAACGTGCTGCGCATCATCAACGAGCCCACCGCCGCCGCGCTCGCGTACGGCCTCGACAAGGGCAAGGAAGACGAGCTCATCCTCGTCTTCGACCTCGGCGGCGGAACCTTCGACGTCTCCCTCCTCGAGGTGGGCAAGGATGACGACTTCTCCACCATCCAGGTGCGCTCGACCGCCGGCGACAACCGCCTCGGCGGCGACGACTGGGATCAGCGCGTCGTCGACTACCTGATCAAGCGCTTCAAGGAGACCACCGGCGTCGACGTCTCCACCGACAAGATCGCCAAGCAGCGCCTCAAGGAAGCCGCAGAGCAGGCCAAGAAGGAGCTGAGCTCGTCCATGAGCAGCAGCCTCCAGCTGCCCTACCTGTCGCTCACCGAGAATGGCCCTGCGAACCTCGACGAGACGCTCACCCGCGCCAAGTTCGAAGAGCTCACCGCGGACCTGCTCGAGCGCACCAAGAAGCCGTTCCACGACGTCATCAAGGAGGCCGGCGTCAACGTCGACCAGGTGTCGCACGTTGTGCTCGTCGGTGGTTCCACCCGCATGCCCGCAGTGCAGGATCTCGTCAAGAACATGCTCGGCGGCAAGGAGCCCAACAAGGGCGTCAACCCGGATGAGGTTGTCGCTGTTGGTGCCGCGCTTCAGGCGGGCGTCCTCAAGGGCGAGCGCAAGGATGTTCTGCTCATTGACGTCACCCCCCTCAGCCTCGGAATCGAGACCAAGGGCGGCATCATGACGAAGCTCATCGAGCGCAACACGGCCATCCCGACGAAGCGCAGCGAGACGTTCACCACGGCTGACGACAACCAGCCGTCCGTCGCCATCCAGGTGTTCCAGGGCGAGCGCGAGTTCACCCGCGACAACAAGAACCTGGGAACCTTCGAGCTGCAGGGCATCGCCCCGGCACCCCGCGGCATCCCGCAGGTCGAGGTCACCTTCGACATCGACGCCAACGGCATCGTGCAGGTCCACGCGAAGGACAAGGGCACCGGCAAGGAGCAGTCGATCACCATCACGGGCGGCTCGGCTCTCTCCAAGGAAGACATCGAGCGGATGGTTCGCGAGGGCGAAGAGCACGCGGCAGAAGACAAGAAGCGCCGCGACGACGCCGAGGTGCGCAACGCGGCCGAGCAGTTCGTCTACTCGACCGAGAAGCTCATCAAGGAGAACGACGAGAAGCTCAGCGAAGGTGTCAAGACTGAGGTTCAGGCTGACATCGATGCGCTCAAGACGGCACTCGCCGGCGACGACGAGGCGGCCGTGAAGACCGCCCTCGACAAGCTCAGCGAAAGCCAGCAGAAGATCGGTGAAGAGATCTACGCCGCAGCGCAGGCCGAAGACGCCGCAGCGCCCGCCGGCGAGCAGCCCGACGCGACCGCAGGAGCCGACGAGGACATTGTCGACGCCGAGGTTGTCGACGACGAGCCCACCGACGGACAGGCGAAGTAGCACCATGGGTGACAAGAAGAACGAGAAGAAGGGCAAAGGCGAGCAGCACGAGAACGCTCCCGCCCCCGACGTCGGCACAGACGAAGAGCTCATCGAAGCGGAAGGGCCAGACGTCGAGACAAGCCTCGACGACACGGACCTCTCCTTCCTCGAGGAGACCGCAGGTGACCTCGCGGCAGAACGCCTTGCCGACCTGCAGCGGCTGCAGGCCGAATACGCGAACTACCGCAAGCGGGTCGACCGGGATCGCGAAACCAATCGCGTCCTCGCCGTCGCCGACGTTGTCGGATCGCTGCTGCCCGTGCTCGACGACCTCGACCGGGCCGAAGCGCACGGCGACCTCTCCGATGGGGCATTCGCGCTCATCGCACAGAAGTTCCGTGCGACGCTCGAACGCACCGGCCTGACCAGGGTCGGCGAGAAGGGCGACGAGTTCGACCACAACCTGCACGAAGCGATCGCGCAGGTGCCCTCCGCTGATGTCACCGTCATGACGGTGCTCGACGTGCACCAGGTCGGCTACCAGCTGGGCGAGCGTCTGCTGCGGCCCGCCCAGGTGGCCGTCGCGGTGCCGCAGGAGGACTGACAACAACAACTGCTGGTTGAGTAGCGCGGTGGAGCTAGGGACAATCGCGCCAGCGATTGTGCGACCCCAGCGCCGACCGAGCTTGCGAGGTCGGTCACCGCGCTACTCAATCAACCCGCAGTAAGACTTTCGAGAGGAGTCGCGGATGGCCAGCCAAGACTGGTTGGAGAAGGACTTCTACAAGGTGCTCGGCGTGTCCAAGGATGTGTCCGATGCAGAGCTGAAGAAGACCTACCGCAAGCTCGCCCGCAAGTACCACCCCGACTCGAACCCCGGCGATGCGAAGGCCGAGTCCCGCTTCAAGGAGATCAGCGAAGCGAACTCGGTACTCTCCGACCCGGAGACGCGCCGCGAGTACGACCAGGTGCGCGCAATGGGCCTCGGCCAGCCGCGCTTCACCTCGGGCGGCCGCGGCCAGGCCGGCGGATTCGATGACGTGTTCGGCGGGATGTTCGGCGGCGGCGCGCAGCGCCCCGGGGCCGCCGGTGCAGGCTCGGCAGATTTCAGTGACATCTTCGGTGGCCTGTTCGGCAGCGGCAATTTCGGGCAGACATCCGGCGGCTTCCGCGGTGCTGGCGGCCCCAGCAGGGGTCGCGACGTGAACGCGACGACCACGCTCGACTTCGAGTCGGCCGTCAAGGGCGACACCGTGCGCCTCGAGGGCGTCAACGGTAAGCCGATGACGGTGCGCATTCCCCCGGGCGTGCACGATGGCCAGAAGATCAGGCTGCGCGGCAAGGGCGAGGCCAGCATCGACGGCGGCCCTGCCGGGGACCTGACCCTCACGGTCACTGTCCGCAAGCATCCGGTGTTCGAGATCGACGGCAAGAATCTGCGCGTCGACGTGCCGGTCACTTTCGCTGAGGCTGCTCTCGGCGCCACCATCGAGGTGCCGACTCTCGGCGGTTCACCCGTCAAACTGAAGGTCGCCCCCGGAACCCCGAGCGGCCGAGTCCTGCGGGTCAAGGGGCGCGGCGTCGCGGCAGCAGCGGGGGCCGGCGATCTGCTCGCCACAGTGCAGGTCGTTGTTCCCAGCCACCTGAGCGGCGACGCGGAGAAGGCCGTCAAGGCGCTCGCGAAGGCGCTTCCGGATGAGAACCCGCGCGACGACCTGCTGGCGAGGGCCCGAAAGGGGTGAGCATGGACCCCACAGCGCCCGTCTTTGCGATCGCCGTCGCCGCCGAGCTCGCGGGGATGCACCCGCAGACACTCCGCCAATACGACAGGCTCGGGCTCGTCAGCCCCAAGCGCACCAGCGGCAAGTCGCGGCGCTACTCGATGCGTGACGTCGTGCAGCTGCGGGAGATCGGTGCGCTGGGCGCTGAAGGGGTCAGCCTGGAGGGCATCCGGCGCATCCTTGAGCTTGAGAACAGGGTCACCGAGCTGGCGCAGCGCGTGCACGAGCTTGAGGGCGCGCTCGCCGACGAACTGCTCAACCGTCCGGGCCGGCGCGTTTTCGCTGCGGACGAGACCGGCCGTGTCGAGTCGCTGCGAGCAGGCGAGCGTACTCGCCGGCACAACCAGCTGGTCGTCTGGCGACCACTGGAGCGTGGCTGATGGCCGCGCCCGTTTTCGACTTCGAGCGCCTGCGTCGCTTTCCCGACGTGGAGGCCGAGAACCTGTTTGCCGTCGACGCGAGCGACCGGCTGCTGCTTGATGAGGCTGCCGACTCCATCGCATCCGCCCCCGACCGTGTCGCCGTGATCGGTGACCGTTACGGTGCGCTCACGCTGGGGGCGGCCGCGCTGCACAACGCCTTCGACATCCGAGTGCACCAGGATCCGCTCAGCGGCGAGCTCGCCCTCGGCCACAACGCCGCACTTGTGGGCCTCGACGGAACCTTCGTGAGCCACCCGCTCGGCGAGGCGCTGCTGGCCGGAGCCCGCACGGTTCTGCTGCAGCTGCCCCGCAATCTGGCGGAGCTCGACGAGATCGCCGCCGCCATCGCCCGCCACGCCGACCCCGAGGTTCGCGTCTTCGCGGGTGGCCGCATCAAGCACCTCACGCCCGCGATGAACGAGGTGCTCGGCCGTCACTTCTCGTCGGTGACGGCGTCGCTGGCCCGGCAGAAGTCGCGCGTGCTTGTCGCCCGCGGGGTGCACGAGCAGGCCCCCGACACCGTGTACCCCCTGCGCGAGTTCAATGATGAGCTCGGCCTGTGGGTGTGCGCCCACGGCGGCGCCTTCTCCGGCACCAAGCTCGACATCGGCACCCGCTACCTGCTCGGCTTTCTGCGCGAGATGAAACCGGATGCCGTCACCGCGGTCGATCTCGGATGCGGCACCGGAATTCTGGCCTGCGCGCTGGCGAAGAGCCGCCCCGGCCTGGCCGTTCTCGCGAGCGACCAGTCTGCCGCAGCCGTCGCATCCACCAGGGCCACCGCTGAGGCGAACGGGCTGCCCGTCACTGTTGTGCGAGATGTGGGGCTGAGTTCGCAGCCGGATGACTGCGCCGATCTCATCCTGCTGAACCCGCCGTTCCACGTCGGCTCCGCCGTGCATGCGGGCGTCGCGCTGGCGCTGTTCGATGAGGCGGCCCGGGTGCTGAAGCCCGGCGGCGAACTGTGGACGGTGTTCAACTCGCATCTGCGCTACCGGCCCGCGCTGACGCGCGCGGTCGGGCCGACACGTCTCGCAGGCCAGAACCCGAAGTTTACTGTGACGGTGTCGACCTTTGAGGGCCGACTCGACCAAGATGACGATAGGCGGGGTTCTGTTCGCTGAGGGCGGGGAGAACCGGGCGGCAGCCCACACGATGCCCGAGTAGATTTGAGTCTGTAAGGCTCAACTTTGAGAGGAGAGGTGCGTATGGCCAACATGCAGGGAGCGCCCGGAAGCGACGAAGAGCCGAAGAGCGCGCTCGAACAGTTCGGCCTCGACCTCACCGAGATCGCGCGGGCAGGCAAACTCGACCCCGTCATCGGCCGTGATGCCGAGATCCGTCGTGTCAGCCAGGTGCTCACCCGTCGCACCAAGAACAACCCGGTGCTCATCGGCGAGCCCGGCGTCGGCAAGACCGCCGTCGTCGAGGGCCTCGCGCAGCGCATCGTCGCCGGTGACGTCGCCGACTCCCTCAAGGGCAAGCGCCTCGTCTCCATCGACCTCGCCGCGCTCGTCGCCGGCGCCAAGTACCGCGGCGAATTCGAGGAGCGCCTCAAGGCGGTGCTCAAAGAGATCAACGACTCCGACGGTGAGGTCATAACCTTCATCGACGAACTGCACACGCTCATGGGCGCGGGCGGCGGCGAAGGCTCCGTCGCGGCATCCAACATGCTCAAGCCCATGCTCGCGCGCGGCGAGCTGCGCCTCATCGGCGCCACCACCCTCAACGAGTACCGCGAATACATTGAGAAGGATGCGGCACTCGAGCGCCGCTTCCAGCAGGTCTACGTCGGCGAGCCGAGCGTCGAAGACACCGTCGCCATCCTGCGCGGCCTCAAGGAACGCTATGAGGCGCACCACAAGGTCGCCATCGCCGACAATGCGCTCGTCGCGGCCGCCGCGCTCAGCAGCCGCTACATCACCGGCCGCCAGCTGCCCGACAAGGCCATCGATCTGATCGATGAGGCCGCCAGTCGGCTCAAGATGGAGATCGACTCCTCGCCTGTCGAGATCGACGAACTCGAACGCATGGTCGCCCGCATGACCATCGAGGAGCTCGCCCTCAAGAAGGAGAAGGACCCCGCATCGAAGGCGCGCCTCGAGAAGCTGCGCCTCGACATGGCCGAGAAGCGCCAGACGCTGCTCGAACTCGAGAAGCGGTGGAAGAACGAGAAGACGGCGCTGCAAGACGTCGGTGAGCTCAAGACGCAGCTCAACGATGCGCGCATCAACGTCGAGCGGGCCATCCGCGACGGCGACTACGTCACCGCCTCCCGGCTCAGCTACGAGGTCATCCCCAAGATCGAGAAGCGCCTCGCCGAGGCAGAGCACGCCGAGGTGCAGGGCGACCGTATGGTCAACGACCAGGTCACCGAGGGCGACATCGCGGCCGTCGTCGCCGCCTGGACGGGCATCCCCGTCGGGCGCCTCCTGCAGGGCGAGACAGAGAAGCTGCTGCACCTCGAGGCGGAGCTTGGCAAGCGACTCGTCGGGCAGAGGAAGGCCGTCGAGGCCGTCTCGGATGCTGTGCGCCGTTCACGCGCCGGCATCGCCGACGAGAGCAGGCCGACAGGCTCTTTCATGTTCCTCGGCCCGACCGGCGTCGGCAAGACAGAGCTGGCGAGGGCGCTCGCCGACTTCCTGTTCGATGACGAGAAGGCGATGATTCGCATCGACATGAGTGAGTACGGAGAGAAGTTCTCCGTCTCTCGCCTCGTCGGTGCCCCTCCCGGGTACATCGGCTACGAGCAGGGCGGCCAGCTCACCGAGGCGGTGCGCCGCCGCCCGTACTCGGTGATTCTGCTCGACGAGGTCGAGAAGGCGCATCCCGAGGTGTTCGATCTGTTGCTGCAGGTTCTCGATGACGGCCGGCTCACCGACGGTCAGGGCCGCACGGTCGATTTCCGCAACACGATCCTCATCCTCACCTCCAATCTGGGCAGCCAGTTCCTCGTCGACCAGACCATGACGCCTGAGATGAAGGAGGAGGCCGTGCAGCTCGCTGTGAGGCAGACCTTCAAGCCGGAGTTCGTGAACCGCCTCGACGATATCGTCGTGTTCTCGCCGCTCAGCGAAGAGGATCTCGCCCAGATCGTGGAGCTGTACATCGACCGCCTGGGCGCGCGACTCGCAGGTCGGCGACTCGACCTGGCAGTGACCCCGGATGCCCGGCGCTGGTTGGCCGAACGGGGCTACGACCCGATCTATGGTGCACGCCCGCTGCGCCGCCTCATGCAGAAGGAGATCGACGACAAGCTGGCCATGTCCATCCTCGGCGGCACGATCGTCGACGGCGACATGGTGCTCGTCTCGATCGACCCCGACGCCGACTCACTGACGGTGGCCAAGCAGGAGGTCTGACGCCCGCTCGGGGCGGGCATCCTGGGGGATGCCCCCGGCTTGAGGGGTATTTGGCTCAGGCCGGTTCGGCCACAACCGCAGGCGACGGGGTTGCCTCGACTCGGGCGGCATCGCGAAACACGCTCGAGCGCGTGAGCGCCACAGCGAGTGCCGTCGCCGCTGCGAGAAGCGCCAAGGCGAAGACGCCGACGGCGGGGGATGTGCTCCACACGCCGTTGATGAGCAACAGGGCGGGTAAGGAGCAACTGGGGATGCCCAGGAGCACCAGGAACCAACCGGTGAACCGGGTGAGCGACGACCTGCCGAGTGCGAGAAGCAGGAAGAAGAGGGTCCACATGATGCCCCACGTGAGCCAGATCACCGCATAGACCGGATCGCCGGCGACGCTGATGATCGCATGGTAGAACGCCAGAGCGGCGACGAAGGCGCTGAACCAGCCGAAGCCCTCCGGCTCGAGCTTCAGAAGGATGCCCAGGCCGAAGTAGAGGTAGGTGAAGCCGAACAGGTAGGTGGGCCAGGTGCCGGAGACGACCGCCGCATCCGAACCGTTCTGGATCAGGATGATCGTCGGCAGCACCACCTGCATGGTGCCGACGAAGAGATTCAGTATGGCGGCGCTGCGCGCCGGCACCACACCGAGCGAGTTGAGCCCGTTGACGAGCAGGACGATACCGACGAAGAGCAGGCCAATGTTACCCATGGTGCTGTCCCGTTCTCCGGCTCAGGCGCCGAGAAGTTCGATGAACGTCGCCGACGAGATCACGGGGGCGAAGAACTGGTTGATGCGCTGGAATGTGGCCGGCTCGTTCTCGGGACGGTTGCATCCGGTGGCGTCGCCGATCACGATCGGCAGCAGGCCGTTGTCGCGGGCGGCGCGGGCGTTGCCCTCGATGCACCAGTCGGTGTGGATTCCTGTGATGACGACGACCTCGACCTTCTTGCGGGCCAACTCCAACGGCAGGTCAGTGCCCACGAAGGCTGTCTGCAGCGCCCGTTCGAAGAGCTCGTTGTCGCCCGGCCTCACCAGCTCGCGCAGCTCGCCGACAAGCTCGTTGTCCCAAGCGATCTGGTCTGGTGTCGCGTCGACGCCGCCTGTCCACGAGTCGTACTGCACGCGGTCGAAATCCGTCTGCGGGTAGTCCTGGCGGAACACCGAATAGCCGACCCAGTTGAACGAGACGAAGTTGTCGCGCGCGCGGGCGGCCTCCACGGAGCGGACGGTCGCCTCGAGGCTGCCGCGAAGATCGTGCCGCTCACCGAACTGGGCGCCGCCCGGCCTGTACAGCGAATTCGACTGACTCACCGACAGGAATGCGGCGGGCCGGCGCAGGATCTCCGCCAGGTCGAGCTTCTTCCAGTGATCGGCGAGCTCCGGGATCGAAGCGACATTGCTGGACGGGAAGGTGGTGTCGACGAGCGTCATGGGGCATCTCCAGGTTCGAGGTAACCCTCAGGCTAGGAGGTGGGCGGCCGCGTCCGGCCCAGGTGACGATTTGTTTCGTTCGTTTGTGCTCAGGTGCCCAGTTCGCTCCGGATGGCTGCCGCGAACGCGTCGACGTCGGCCTCCGTGGTGTCCCACGAGGTCATCCATCGCACCTCGCCCGTCGCCGGGTTCCAGTCGTAGAAGCGAAAGCGCTCGCGCAGTCGCGCCGCAGCATCCGGGGCGATCACCGCGAACACCGCATTCGCCTGCACCCGCTGCGTGACCGTCACCCCGGGGATGCCCTCGACGGCGGCGAACAGCCGGGCCGCCATCGCATTCGCGTGCTGAGCAGAGCGCAACCACAGCCCATCGTCCAGCAGCGCGAGCAGCTGGGCGGAGCCGAAGCGCATCTTCGACGCCAACTGCATGGTCAGCTTGCGCAGAAACAGCAGCCCGTCGACCGCCGAAGGGTCGAGCACGACGACAGCCTCACCGTAGAGCAGCCCATTCTTGGTGCCGCCGAAGCTCAGGATGTCGACCCCGGCATCCGTCGTCATCTCGCGCAGCGACACCCCCAGGTGCGCGGCCGCATTCGCCAGGCGCGCGCCGTCGAGATGCACGCGCATGCCGCGGGCGTGCGCGTGCTTGCAGATCGCACGGAGCTCCTCCACCGAATACACGGTGCCCAGCTCGGTCGACTGGGTCACGCTCACCGCGAGCGGCTGCGCCCTGTGTTCGTCGCCCCAACCCCACGCCTCGCGGTCGATCAGCTCAGGGGTGAGCTTGCCATCGGGCGTCTGCACCGGCAGCAACTTGAGACCGCTCACCCGCTCCGGGGCGCCGCCCTCATCGGTGTTGATGTGCGCTGTCGCGGCCGTGACGACGGCGCCCCAGCGCGGCAGCAGACTCGTCAGGGCGACAACGTTCGCACCCGTGCCGTTGAACACGGGGAACACCTCCGCCTGCTCGCCGAACAGCTCGCGCACGCGCAGCCGGAGGCGTGCCGTGTAGTCGTCCTCGCCGTACGCGACCTGGTGCCCGCCATTCGCCTCAGCGATCGCCGCGATCACCTCAGGATGCGCACCCGCATAGTTGTCGCTCGCGAAATGCCGCACCGTCTCATCATGAAGTCTCACCGCACAAGTCTGCCACCCGCGAGTGGCCCGGCGGCAGTTAGCCGCGCAGGGCCTCCTTGAGCTTCACGCGGGCGCCCATGCGCAGCAGCGCGTTCGAGTAGATGCGCGAACCGAGCGCGATGACCAGGGCCGTCGTGACGAGCAGGATGGCCAGCGACAGCACCGGCTCCCACCATTCCGCCGTGCCCAGGAACACGCGCATCGGCATGCCCACGGGCGCCGAGAATGGCACATACGACATGATGCCGAGCACGAGCGGGTTGTCGTTGAACATGATCACCAGGATGTACGGGATCATCACCAGGTAGGTGACGGGCGCGGTCGCCGTCGCCATATCCTCCTGACGGGAGACGAGCGCCGCCGTCGCCGAGTAGAGCGCGGCGAGCAGGATGAACCCGAACAGGAACAGCACCACGAACCAGACCAGCGACAGCCCCAGGTCGGCGAACAGGATGTCCTGACCGCTGGCCAGCATCCCCACCCCTGCGAGCGCCGCGATGAGGGCGATCTGCGCGAACGCGAGAATGCTGTTGCCGAGTATCTTTCCGGCGAGCAGCGCCCGCACGGGCACCGTCGCCATGAGGATCTCGACGATGCGCGTCTGCTTCTCCTCGACGACGCTCTGGGCGATCGTCTGCCCGAAGGTGATCGCCGACATGAAGTAGATGAGCCCGAAGCCGATCGCGACCAGATAGATCAGGAACGGATTCTGGCCGAGGTCGACCGGCTCGAGCAACTGCACATCGGGTGTGACGCTCAGCATCGACAGAACACTGCCGGGGGCATCCTCCAGTGCGATCACGGACACGCCGAGGGGCGCCGTCGGGTCATCACTCGGCACGATCGCGGCCTCGACGTCACCAGAACGAACCAGCTTCTCGGCCGCAGCGACATCCGCTGCCTCCGTCACCTCGAAAGCGCCCGAACTCTCGGCAACCTCGATGGCCGAACCGACAGCGGCAACCTTCGCCAGCGACACGTTCTGGCTGGTGAAACCGCCAATGACAACGGATGCGAGCACAATCAGCAGCAGGATGCCCGTCGAGATGAGGAACGACTTGCTGCGCAGCCGCATCCTCATCTCACGCTCGGCGACCAGCCAGGTCGCCGACAGAAAACCGGGCGTCTCATAATCGGTGTTGCGGGGCGTGGTCACTGGATGACCTCCTTGAAGATCTGAGCGAGAGACGGATGCTGCGGGGCGAAACGGATAACAGGCGCCAGCCCCACGGCCTTCTGCAGCACCCGCTGGGCAACCTCGGGGCTGTCGGCGTCGAACACGGCGAAACCGCCATCGAAGTCGGACACCGTAACGCCCGGCTCGTCGCGCAACCAGCCGGCATCACCGTCGAGCTGAAGCTCGTAGCGGTTGCCGGAGTGCTGATCACGCAGCCCCTCACGGGAGCCGCTCGCGCGGATCTCGCCATCCGCGATCACCACCAGGTCGTCGCAGAGCCGCTCGACGATGTCGAGCTGATGGGAGGAGAACAGAACAGGCGCACCGCGGGCGGCGCGATCCTTGAGCACGTTCAGCACAACCTCGACGGCAAGCGGGTCAAGGCCAGAGAAGGGCTCGTCGAGCACCAACACCTCAGGGTCATGCACGAGCGCCGCCGCAATCTGAGCGCGCTGCTGGTTGCCAAGAGAGAGGCTCTCGACGGTGTCGCCTGCGCGCTCGCCCAGCCCCAACTGCTCAAGAAGAGCATCCGTGTTCTTGGTGGCCTGCGCGTTCGACATGCCGTGCAGCCGGCCCAGATACACGATCTGCTCGCCGATCTTCATCTTCGGGTAGAGGCCGCGCTCCTCCGGCATGTAACCGAAGCGCTTGCGGCGCTCCGCCGTGAGCGGCTCGCCGTCAAGCGTGACCGTGCCGGAACTGGGGGAGAGCACACCGAGGATGACACGCATCGTCGTGGTCTTGCCGGCGCCGTTGCCGCCGACGAAGCCCGTCATGCGGCCCCCCTCGACAGTGAACGACACATCGCGCAGAACAGTGCGCTCGCCGAAGGAGCGGTTGATGTCGGTGAGTTCGAGCATGACTCCACGCTAGGGGCAGCGGCCGACAGCGCGCCTCCCCCGTGAGGCGGGTCTTGCTCAGCCGTGAGGGGGAGCGAGGGGGAGCGCCTCGAAACCCTCGACCGCCGGGCGGCCCCGCCTCAGGCGATGCCGGTTTCGTAGGCGTGGATGACGGCGTGGATGCGGTCCCGCACGCCGAGCTTCATCAGAATCTTCGACACATGCGTTTTCACGGTGGCTTCGCCGAGGAACAGTTCTGTGGCGATCTCCGCATTGCTGAGGCCGCGGGCGACGAGGGCCAGCACCTCCGCTTCGCGATCTGTGAGATCTGAGGCCAGTGAGGGGGCCGCTGCCCGCATCCGCTCTCCTCGTGGCCCGCCGTCGTCGGCGAAGGAGGCGATGACGCGTCTCGTGACGTTCGGTGAGAGCAGCGCGTCGCCGCGCGCGAGCACCTGCACGGCGTCGATGAGCTGCTCGGGTGAGGCCGTCTTGAGCAGGAATCCGCTCGCACCGGCCCGCAGCGCCTCGAAGAGGTAGTCGTCGCGGTCGAACGTTGTGAGGATCAGCACCGATGCGGCGACGGATGCGTCGGCGACGAGCAGCCCGGTGGCTTCGAGCCCGTCCATCCCCGGCATCTGCACGTCCATGCAGATCACGTCGGGCTGCAGTTCGCGGGCGAGGCGGATGCCGTCGGCCCCGTTGCCTGCTTCGCCGACGACCTCGATGCCGGGCTCGCTCTGCAGGATGATGCGGAAGCCGGCGCGCACCAGTTCCTGGTCGTCAACGAGAAGAACCCTGGTCGCGTTTTCGGTCATGAGGCTCCTGCCGGGTCGAGGGGCACGCTCGCGCGCACCAGGTAGCCGCCGCGCGATCGCGGGCCCACCTCGAGGGTGCCGTCGACGGCGGCGAGGCGCTCCCGCATGCCGGTGTGACCGAGGCCGTGGCCGCCGGTTGCGAGTGAGCGGCCCACCCCGTCGTCGGTCACTTCAAGTTCGACGCGTCCTTCGAGGTAGCGCAGTCGCATGTCCGCACTGGCCCTCTCGCCCGCATGCTTTCGCACATTGGTGAGCGCTTCCTGCGCGACCCTGTAGAGGGTGAAACCGGCAAGGGGGGTTACAGGATGGGGTCGTCCGATGATCTGCAGAGTGACGGGGGTGCCGGCCGAGCGGCTCTGCTCCGCCAGCTCAGCCAGCTGCTCGATGCCGCGGGTCGAGGCTGACTCTTTCGGCGCATCCGGCGCATCCATTGCTCCGTCGCGCAGCGTCGTGAGGAGCTTGTGAAGCTCGTCGACGGCCGCCCGTGCGCTCTGCTCGATGAGGCCGAGCGATGCGGATGCCTGCTCAGGGTCGGTCGGAAGCACGCGCCGGGCGGCACCCGCCTGCACCCCCATCACGGAGACGTGGTGGGCGACGACGTCGTGCAGTTCACGGGCAATGGCCACCCGGTCGAGGGCAACCGCCTGCCGGGCGCTCACCTCGCGTGCGGCCGCCAGCTCAGCCGTACGCGATTCGAGTTCAGTGCGGGAGCGAGCGGATGCCCACATGCGGTCACCGAAATAGTAGGCACCGCCGAAATACAGCACATTGGTCAGAAAGTTGATGAGCGCGAACGACGCGAACTGCGAGAAGATGCCCGAACGGGAGACGCCCGGCAGTAGCTCGGGGTCGCTGACGGTCACAAGCAGATTCGCGGTGACCCACACGAACATGGCCACGATGATGACAATGCGCACGACCGTCGCCGTGCGGCGGCTGCGGCCCCACGCGCCGAGCGAATAGATGGCCATGAAGAGCGCGATCTGGCTGATCAGCATCTCCGGCACGGCGAACTGGCCCGTGACGAAGAACGCCAACGACACGACCACCGCGACGATCGCCGGAAAGCGGCGGCGGAAGGCGAGCGGAATCGTGAACCCGGCCACGGCGAGCATCGTCAGCCAGAGCGGCGCCGGGTCATCGTACCAGCCGATGCGCGCGTACAGCGCGACGGTGAAGACAGAGCCGACGACGAGCAGCAGGGCGCCCACCGCGTCACGCCGATAGCCGCTCCTGCCGGGGAGCGGGCGCACCCACGAATCGTTCATCGTCCCACCGTAGCGAGGCCGAGCCGCATGCCACATCCGCCGGGAGGCGGAACCGGCAGGCTACAGCGAGTGCTCGTCGAGCCAGCGCAGCAGCACCCGCGCGAACTCGTCGGGGTGTTCGACGCTCGGAAGGTGCGCCGAGTCGGGAAAACGGCATCCGTCTGCCCGCGGGATCGTCGACAGCAGGTACTCGTACTGGGCAAGCGCCTCACTGAGGTCGTGGTCGCCGACGACCACGAGGGTCGGCACTGTCACGTCGACGACGCGGTCGTAGGCGGGCGGCTCGAGCTGCATCGGCACGGGCCTATCGGATGCGCTCCGCAGGTTGGCCGCGTCGAGTTCGTAGGCGGTGCGCACGAACTGGGGGTCGAGCGTGCTCTCGTCGCGCCCGACGCCGATGCTCCACAGCTTCACCTCGAGGCGGCTGAGCTCCGCCCAGTCCTGGCGTTCGTAGGCGGCGTCGCAGAGGTCGATGGCCGCATCCTCTGCCTCGGTTAGTTCCACATCGGGGAACCCGCTCGGGCCGCCGCCGATGACGACGAGGCCGCTCACCCGCTGGGGTGTGTCGACGGCGAGGTCGATGGCGAGGCGGCCGCCGCGTGAGCATCCGATGATCGTGGCCCGGTCGACGCCCAGATGGTCGAGCAGGGCGAGCGCGTCGGCGCGCTCCGAGAACTCGACGTCGTCGCTCGTGGTCTGCCCGAAACCGCGCGAGTCGTAGCGGATGACGTGATGTGACGCCGCCAGCGCTGCCACCTGTGGGTCCCACATCCGCAGGTTCGCGATGCCCGCATGCACCAGCAGCAGGGCGGGGGCGGATGCTTCGCCTTCGGTCTCGTAGTAGAGCGAGGCGCCGTTCAACTCCAGTCGCGACATGCTTCGAGGCTATGCCTGCGGATGGCCGATGGCCAGAGCGGGGGCGATTCCGGTGTGGTCAGGCCTGCGGGATCCGGATGCCGCGCAGCCCGTCGACGGCCGCCAGCGCGCCGTCGAGATCGCGCGCCCGCAGCGCCTCCAGGAGGGCGCTCTGCCAGCCGGCGAGTTGCTCCAGATTGATGGCCTCCGGCAGGTGCAGGCTGCCGAGACGGATCATGTGCACGACCCCGGTGAGGGAACGCAGCAGCGCCTCATTGCGCGAGGCGGCGCGCAGCTCGGCATAGAAGTCGAAGTTCGCATCGGCGAGGCCCTGGAAGTCCTGCACGGGCAGTCTGCTCACGAAGGCGCGGTGGTGCTGCTCCATGCGCTCGATCATGTCGTCATCGACGCGCTGCACCGCCTCGCGCACGAGAGCGGAGCAGAGCGCCACCCACACGGCCATGGCGTCGATCGTCTGCCGGGGGCTGACCACGGCGACGCGGGTGAAGCGGTTTGCGGATGCCTCGACCACGCCGATATCGCGCAGGCGCTGCAGGGCCTCCCGCACGGGCGTGCGCGAGACGTCGAACTCCTCGGCGATGCGACCGTCGCTGAGCCGGTCGCCCGGTTGAAGGCTGCCGTCGTGGATGGAGGTGAGCAGATGGTCATAGACCATCCCGACCACGGGGCTGGAGGTCACGGGGGAGTCGACGGTCACGCCCCTACTTTAGGGGCCGGAGCGACCAGCGCCTATATGCCGCGCAGGGAATCTCTGTCGGCGGCATCCAGGATCTCGGCGATACGTGCGGGCACGGAGGAGTCCTGCAGGCTCGTCACATCGCCCAGCTCGCGCCCGTCGATGATGTCTCCGAGCAGTCGGCGCATGATCTTGCCCGACCGAGTCTTCGGCAGCTCGGCAACCACGATCACATCGCGCGGCTTCGCGATCGGGCCGATTTGCTTCGCAACATGCGCCCTCAGCAGGGTGGCGACGTCCTCCCCCTCCGCGAGGGCACGCGCGGGCACGACGAAGGCGACGATGGCCTCGCCTGTGCTCGCATCCGTTCCTCTCGTCACGCCAGCCTCACCGACGAGCGGATGCGCGACGAGCGACGACTCGATCTCGATCGTCGAGAGGCGGTGGCCGGACACATTGATGACGTCGTCGACGCGGCCGAGCACCCATATGTCGCCCTCGGCATCCGCCTTGGCCCCGTCGCCCGAGAAATAGTAGCCGCGGTCGGCGAAGCGCGCCCAGTAGGAGTCGAGATAGCGCTGCGCGTCGCCCCACACGGTTCTCGCCATGGCGGGCCAGGTGCCCTCGATGACGAGGTAGCCGCCCGCGCCGGGTGGCACGGGCTCACCCGCGTCGTCGACAACATGGGTCGTGAGGGCGGGCAGGGCGCGGTTCGCCGAGCCTGGCTTGAGTGTCGAGACGCCCGGCAGCGGCGCCATGATGGCGGCACCCGTCTCCGACTGCCACCAGGTGTCGACAATGGGGGCGATGCCGCCGCCGAGTTGCTCTCGAAACCACGTCCATGCCTCAGGATTGATGGCCTCGCCGACCGAGCCGAGCAGTCGTATGCTCGACAGGTCATACGAGGCGGGCAGGCCGTCGGCGAACCACGTCATGTAGCTGCGGATGAGCGTCGGCGCCGTGTAATAGGTGGTCACCCCGTAACGCTGGATGATCTCGAAGTGCCGGCCGGGCACCGGGGTGTCGGGTGTTCCCTCGTACAGCACCTGGGTGGTCGCGTTCGAGAGCGGACCGTACAGCGCGTATGTGTGGGCGGTCACCCACGCGAGGTCGGCCGTGCACCAGTAGACGTCGTCGGGTTTCGCATCGAAGATGGCCCAGTGCGTCCACGACGCCTGCGTGAGATAGCCGCCGCTCGTGTGCACGAGCCCCTTCGGGCGACCGGTCGTGCCCGAGGTGTAGATGATGAACAGCGGATGCTCGGAGTCGAAATCCTGCGCCTCATGCACAGCAGGCTGCCGGTCGACGATGTCATGCCACCAGACATCCCGTCCCTCCGTCCAGGGCACCTCGTCGCCTGTGCGGCGCACGACGAGCACATGCTCCAGGGTGGGCTGCCCTGCCGCAGCCTCGTCGGACTGTGCCTTCACCGACACCGCCCTGCCGCGCCGGAACTGCCCATCACTGGTCACGAGCAGCTTCGCGCCCGTGTCCTCGATGCGGAACCGGAGCGCCTCCGCGCTGAAACCGCCGAAGACGAGCGAGTGAACAGCGCCGACGCGCGCGATCGCGAGCGTGATGATGGAGGTCTCCGGGATCACCGGCAGGTACACGACCACGCGGTCGCCGGGGCCTATGCCCAGCTCGGTGAGCGCGTTGGCGGCCTTCGACACCTCTTCCTGCAGCTGCCGGAACGTGTAGGCGCGGGTGTCGCCGCGCTCGCCCTCGAAGAAGTAGGCCACCTTGTCGCCGAGGCCCGCATCCACATGCCTGTCGACGCAGTTGACGGCGACATTGAGCCTGCCGCCGAGAAACCAGCCCGCTTGCGGCGGTTCGAGTGAGCCATCCGGCTGCAGCGCCGGCTTCCAGGTGTGGGCCGTGTGCCAGGGCTGCGCCCAGTCGAGGCGGTGCGCAGCCCTCTCCCAGAAGGCGACAGGATCTGCGGATGCTTCGGCCCACGCATCCGGCCCCACATTCGCCGTCGCCGCGAACGCCTCGGGCGCCGGATGCCGGCGCGATTCGACGAGGAGTTCACGGATGGGGGCGGAAGAGAGCGTCACGCCCTCAACGCTAGGCGGAGGGCTCGCCGGCCCCGAATCGCGCCGTCACGTTACGCAACATCGCCCTGCGGCGCGAGAGTACCCAAAGTGCACGATCTGGGCCGAAAAGCGAGCACTTTGCGTACTCTCGATGGCTTCTCTCGGCGCGAGGAGGCCCGCTCGGCTACGAGAGGTCGACATGCCTGCGCACGCGGGCGACGATCGGCCCGAGCGCGAACGCGACCGCGAACAGTGCCAGGATGCCCCACGAGAACGGGCCGTAGCCCTCCTCCGCCACGAGCACCGGCAGGTTCTGCAGGATGATCACGAAGAACGCGAGCAGCCCGAGCAGCCCGAGGCCCGGCGCCACGAGCGTCTTCCAGCGGCTGAGCTCGTGGTGCTCGCGTCGCAGCAGCACGATCACGGCGGTGCTCGTGATGACGAGGAGCAGCACAATGCCGACCGCCGAGATGCCGCCCAGCCAGGTGTAGAACTGGTTGATCGGGTCGAGCCCGAGCAGCACGGCGGCAATGACCAGCACGGCGACGACGGCCGAGGTGACAAGCGAGGCGAGCGCGGGCGAGCCGTGCTTCTGGTGCGGGCGCGAGAGCCGCTCGGCAAAGACGCCCTTCTTGGAGAGGGCGAAGACGTAGCGTGCCCCGATGTTATGGAACGACAGGATGCACGCGAACAGGCTTGTCACGAACAGCAACTGGATGATGTGCCCGCCGACGGAGCCGAGATACGCCTCCGTCGTGGTCGCCAGGATGCTGCCGGCGTTCTCGCCCGCGTTCGCGACGATGTCGCTCTCACCGTTGGCGGTGATGAGCACCCAGCTGGACAGCGTGTAGAAGACGCCGATGAGGATGAGCGAGATGTAGGTGGCGCGGGGGATCGTGCGCTCCGGGTTCTTCGCCTCGTCGCGGAACACGGCGGTCGCCTCGAAGCCGATGAAGCTGAGGATGGCGAAAAGGATCGCGAAACCGGGCGCGCCCGACACGATCTCGGCCGGCGTGACGATGCCCGTCGAGAAGCCCTCAGGGCCTCCGCCCCCGA
The DNA here is from genome assembly GCF_006716125.1 of Homoserinimonas aerilata. Classification (NCBI taxonomy): domain Bacteria; kingdom Bacillati; phylum Actinomycetota; class Actinomycetes; order Micrococcales; family Microbacteriaceae; genus Homoserinimonas; species Homoserinimonas aerilata. The sequence continues at coordinate 202,029 of NZ_VFOM01000002.1, forward strand.
AGACGACCACGGCGTCGAGTACCAGCACGATGGCGACCTCGGCGATGAGGAGTACGCCGAGGATCTTGCCCGAGAGGTTGATGTTGAGGTAGCCGAGCGCAGACACGACGACGAACCCGACGATCGCGTAGACCCACCACGGCACAGCGGGCAGGCCGTAGCTCTGCAGGAGAGCGTCGAAGCCCGGGCCAAAGATGCCGAAGACACCGGCCTCGAGTGCCAGATATGACAGCAGCGCGGCGAACGCGGCACCGAGGCCTGCGCTACGGCCGAGACCCTTGTCGACATAGGCGAAGAAGGCGCCTGCCGACTTCACGAACGGGGTGGCCGTCGTGAACCCGACCGCGAACAGCAGCAGGACGGCGGTGACGACGACGAAGGTGAACGGAAAACCGGCGCCGTTGCCGTTGGCGATGCCGAGCGGCACCGGCCCGCCGATGACGCCGAGCGGCGAAGCAGCCGCGACGACGATGAAGACGATGCTGGCGACGCCGAGCGAACCGCGGAGGGTGCGCGACGGCACCGCGGCCGGTTCGGCGGCCTCGGGGACGACTGTTGTTGTCGATGACATGGTGGGTGGTCCGTTCGGAACGAAGAGAAGAAGGGCAGGTGGAGAAAAAGTAGCGGCGCCCCGGCTGCTGCGGCGCTTCGTGACCTTTTATTACCGGGCGGACTTCTGAGCATCCGGTGCCGGCGGCACGCCGATCGCCCACTCATACGGCGGCTCCGCGTCGTTGACGAGGTGGTCGCCGATGATGCGCGCCTTGAATGCGACAGGGTTGTGCGAGCCGACCGTGCGGGCGTTGCGCCAGTGCCGGTCGAGGGCGAGGCCAGTCGAGGTGGCGGATGCGCCGAGCGCGTCGAAAAGGCTGGTCGCGGCCCTCAGCGACAGCTCGGCGACGATTGCCTGCGCTCGTGCGGACGCGATCTCCGCCTCGCGCCTGCTCGCCGCCCGCTCCTCCGGGGTGCGGGCCTCATAGGCGAGCTGCAGTTCCTCTGCGGCCCGCAGCACGACGGCCTCCGCAGCAAAGGCGTCTGCCGAGATTCGGCCCACGATCTCGAGCACCTGCGGGTCGTGGCGCGTCTGGGCGGCGTTACCGTGGCTGAACGAGCGCGCCCGCGTGGCCACCTGGTGCACGGCATCCGACTCCGCCGCCCGGGCGATGCCGGCCTGCACGGCGACGAGCACGAGCTGGTACAGCGATGTCTGGTACGAGAAGCGCTCCGCGAAGGGGTGCACATGCTCGGCCCGCACGGGGGCCGCGTCGAAGACGGTCGTGCCGCTGCCGGTGAGCCGCTGCCCGAAGCCCGTCCAGTCGTCGCTCACGGTCACCGCATCCGTCGCCGTGCTCACAAGCGCTGCGACCTCTGTGCCGTCAGGGGCGAGGGCGGATGCGTCGATCCATTCTGCGAAGATACTGCCGGTCGAGTAGTACTTGCGCCCCGTGATGGTGAAGTCGTCGCCGGCGGCTGTCAACCGCGTGGTCGTGTCGCCGAGCGCGACGGAGCCGATCTCGGTGACGGCATTGCCGACGAGCTCACCCGAGGCGAAGCGGCGCAGCCACTCCTCGCGTTCGGAGGAGGCCGGCGCGCAGAGGCGATCTTCGACGAAGGCGAGATGCCCGCGCAGGGCCTGCGGCACATGCGGGTCGGCTGCGGCGAGCTCGACGAGCAGGCGGAACAGCTCCGGCAGGCTCGCCCCGTCGCCGCCGAACTCCCGCGGCACGCGAACCCCCGTGAAGCCGGACTGCTTGAGCCAGCCGATCTGCTCGAACGGAAGCACGCGGTCGAGCTCACGCTGCAGTGAACCCTCGGCGATACGCGCGAAGACCGGCCGGTACTTGGCCGCGAGCGCTGCGTAGCCCATCAGGTGTACAGCGACACGGGCTGAATCGTGCCGTTCAGGTAGTGGGCGCCGACCTCGATCTTCTTGTAGTCGACAGGGTCGTGCAGGCTGTGCGTACGGATGTCGCGCCAGTGCCGGTCGAGCCCGACCGCCGCCCTCGTCGAACTCGCACCGGTCGCCTCGAACACGCGACTCGAGACATCGAGGCCGACCTCTGTGGCAATGACCTTGAGCTGGGCGACCGCGATCTCGAGGGCGGCGCGATCATCGGATGTCGTGGCCGCCCCGAGCGCGACTGCCTCGTCGTAGCGTCGGTTCAGTCGGTCGGCGAGAGCCTCCACGGCGACCGTGCGGGCCACAAGCTCGCCGAAGAGGCGATGTGTGACCGGGTCGTCGGAGTAGCGGTCGACGCCGCTGAGGAACCAGCTCCCCGGGCGTGCCCGGGTGAGCTCGCGCGCCTGGGCGAGCGCGCCCTCAGCGATGCCGAGGTAGATGTTGCCGAACAGCAGCTGCACGCCGGGGGTGACGACCGAGGAGAAGGGCTCATCCTCGTCGACGCCGATGATGTCGTCGGGGCTGACCGCGACATCCGTGTACCGCACCGAGCCGCTCGCGCTGGCGCGGTAGCCCACGTTGTCCCAGTCGCCCGGGTGTTCGATGCCGGGTCGGTCGCCCTCGATCGCAAAGACCACGAGTCGGCCGTCGAGCGCACCGCCCTCAGCGACGGCGCCCGCGATGATGACATCGGCGACGGATGCCCCGGTCGCGAAGCGCTTGACGCCGCTCAGCCTGTAGCCGTCGCCGTCGGCGGTGAAAGCCAGGTCGGGGCTGACCGGGTTGAACGAGTCGCTCCAGACCCAGGAGCCCTCGGCGCTGCGGCGCAGCCACTCCGCCTGGCGGGCGGGGTCGGTGCCGTAGAACACGACGCAGGCCTGGTTGAGGTAGTGGTAGCCGAGGATCTGGGCGATGGATGCGTCGGCGCGGGCCAGCACGCGCGCCACACCGAACGCGGTCTCCCAGTGGCCGCCGTGCCCGCCCGCCTGTGCGGGCACGAGCAGGTTCGCGAGTCCGCTCTCGCGTAGCAGCGCCAGCTGTTCGACGGGCGGGGTGTTCGCCCTGTCGCGGGCCACCGCATCCTTGGCCAGCTCGTCGGCGACGGACTGCGCCACCGCCAGCCAGCGCTCGGACTCGGCGGCGGAGGCGACGCCCGACCAGGGGCTTCGCGTGCGCGGTGGTGTCGTGGTGATGGTCATTCGTCCTCATTCGGCTGGGGCATACGTGCACCAGATCATCGCCGCCCGCGGCGCGGCATCCGGGTTCATGACGAAATGTTGCTGCGCGCGTGGCGCTCCCGGGCGAGGCGGCGCACCATTGAGTGCCCCCGCGCGAAAGGTCTCCTCATGCCCGAAACTCCCCGCCAGATCCGCTTCAACGCCTTCGACATGAACTGCGTCGCCCACCAGTCCTCCGGCATGTGGCGGCACCCGCAGGACCGCTCGCGCGACTACAACAAGCTCAGCTACTGGACCGAGCTGGCCAAGCTGCTCGAACGCGGCCGCTTCGACGGCATCTTCATCGCGGATGTCCTCGGCACCTACGACGTCTACGGTGACAGCAACGAGGCGCCCATCAAGCACGGCGCCCAGGTGCCCGTGAACGACCCGCTCATGCTCGTCTCCGCGATGGCCACCGTCACCGAGCACCTCGGATTCGGTGTCACCGCGGGCACGGCCTACGAGCATCCGTACCCCTTCGCGCGTCGGATGACGACACTCGACCACCTGACAGAAGGCCGCGTCGGCTGGAACGTCGTCACCGGCTACCTGCCCTCCGCCGCCCGCAACATGGGGCACGACGACCAGATGGAACACGACGAGCGTTACGCGCACGCCGACGAATACCTCGAGGTGCTCTACAAGCTGTGGGAGGGCTCCTGGGAGGACGACGCCGTCGTCGTCGATCGCGAGGCGGGCGTGTTCACCGACCCGTCGAAGGTGCACGACATCGACCACAAGGGCAAATACTTCACGGTGCCCGGCATCCACATCTCCGAGCCGTCGCCGCAGCGCACGCCCGTGATCTACCAGGCCGGGGCGTCACCGCGCGGCATCGAGTTCGCGGCGGGCAACGCCGAAGCCATCTTCGTCGCCTCGCCGACCAAGGAGATCCTGGCGGCGACCGTGAAGCGCATCCGCGACGCCCTCGAGACGGCCGGCCGTGACCGCCACTCGGCCCGCATCTACACGCTGCTCACGATCATCACCGACGAGACCCCGGATGCTGCGCGCGCGAAATACGACGAGTACCTGTCGTACGCGAGCGAGGAGGGCGCGCTCGTCTTCATGTCCGGGTGGATGGGCATCGACCTGTCGCAGTACGACCTGAACGAGCCCGTCGGCAACGTCAAGAGCAACGCCATCCAGTCGGCCGTGACCAACTTTCAGCAGGCCAACGCCGAAGGCGGCGAATGGACGGTGGGTGACATCGCCCGGCACAGCGCCATCGGCGGGCTCGGCCCCACCATCGTCGGCTCGGGTGAAGAGATCGCCGACCAGCTGCAGGAGTGGGTCGCCGAGACCGACGTCGACGGCTTCAACATCGCCTACGCGATCACGCCCGGCACCTTCGAGGATGTCATCAAGCATGTGGTGCCCGTGCTGCAGGCTCGCGGCGCCTACCCCACCGAATATGTGGAGGGCACGCTGCGCCAGAAGCTGCACGGCAACGGCGACCGCCTGCCCGCAGAACACAAAGGCGCCCGCTACAAGGTGTAGCGAGCGCCCTTCTCGGCTGCGAAGGGTCGAAATAAGCCCTTCCGCGGCTCAGGTGGGGAACATAGTGACCACTCGCGGGTGGGTGCGGGTGCGAGTGCGGGTGTGCGCTTGCCGCGAGTGGTCGCGGGGGTGCGTGGGTGTGCGCTTGCCGCGAGTGGTCGCGGGTGTGCGCGGGTGTGCGCTTTCCGCGAGTGGTCGCGGGGGTGTGCGGGTGTGCGCTTGCCGCGAGTGGTCGCGGGGGTGTGCGGGTGTGCGCTTGCCGCGAGTGGTCGCGGGGGTGTGCGGGTGTGCGCTTGCCGCGAGTGGTCGAAAGTTGCCTCATGCGCGCGATTTTGGGGGTAGAAAGTGACCAATCGCGGAGAGGGGCGGGGGCGGAGAGGGGCGGGGGCGGAGAGGGGCGGGGCGGAGAGGGGCGGGGGCAGAGACCGGCTCCGCGAGTTACATCAGTCCTGAGTTACATCAGTCCGCGAGGATGAGGTAGAGCGCCCGCCGGGTCTCGTCGAGCTTCTCGGCGGCCGCGGCGCGCTGCTCGTCGGTGGCGGAGAGCCTGAACTGGTGCACGACGCCCATGAGTTTGCCGATGCTCTCGTGCAGTGCCGTCTCGTGCTCGGAGCGCCCGGGAGTCGCATCCCACGCTTTGGCGAGATCTTCTGAATGCTCGTCGACGTAGGCGCGGCCGGCATCCGTCAGTTCGAATTCGGTGCGACGCCCGTCGCCGGTGGAGCTGATGAGCTCCTCGTCGACGAGCTGCTGCAGGGTCGGGTAGACGGAGCCGGGGCTGGGCCGCCACGTGCCGCCCGTCTTCTCGGCGATGGCCTTGATGAGGCCGTAACCGTTGGATGCTCCCTCGCCGAGCAGCGACAGGATGGCGAGGCGCACATCGCCGCGGCCGGCTCGGCGCTGGCCGCGGGGGCCGAAGCCGCCGCGGGCCCCGAACCCGGGCCCGAAGCCTTCACGCGGGCCGAAGCCTGCGCCGTGCTCGTGGCCGTGATGGCTGGGGTCGTGGTGGAAGCGTCGCCCGCCGCCTCGGCGGTCGTGCGGGGTGCTGTCTGTGAAGTGGTGGTTTCTCATTGAAGTCTTCTCTCGTTTGCGATAGCTCGAAGATATATCGCTGACTATCGCTTGTCAAGAATAAATTGTGCGCAGCATCCGAGCCCGACGGATGCGTCGCCCGCCGTCTGTAAGAATGAACCAATGGTTGGTGTACTGATCGGCTTCGCGATCATCGCGGCGATCATCGGCACCGGTTACGTCATCGGGCGCATCAACCTGCTCGGCCCGCATGCGCAGCCCGTGCTCGCCCGCCTCGTCTACTTCGTGGCATCCCCGTGCCTGCTGTTCACGATCCTCGCCGAGGCGAAGGTCGAGAAGCTGTTCTCGCCGCTGCTCGTCGTCTCCCTCGTCGCGGCGCTCGCCGTGTTCGCCGTCTTCCTGCTGGTGGCCGTCGTCTTCTGGCGCCGAAAGATCCCCGAAGCGGTCATCGGGGCATTCGCGTCCGGCTACGTCAACGCCAACAACATCGGCATCCCCGTCTCCGTCTATGTGCTCGGCGACATCAGCGCATCCGCCCCCGTCATCCTGCTGCAGCTGCTCGTGTTCGCCCCCATCGGCCTCGCCGTGCTCGACATGACCACGGGCGGCCCCAGCTCGCTCGGCAAGATCGCCACCCAGCCGCTGCGCAACCCCATCATCATCGGCTCGCTGCTGGGCGTGATCTTCTCCATCGCCCACATCGAGGTGCCCGAGCCGATCATGCAGCCCTTCCACATCATCGGCGGTGCCGCCGTGCCGCTCATGCTCATCAGCTACGGAATCTCGTTGCACGGCCAGAAGATCCTGCAGGCCGGCTCCGCGCGGCGGGATGTCGTGGTCGCATCCGCGCTCAAACTGATCGTCATGCCCGTCGTCGCGTGGGCGGTCGGCGCGCTCGTCTTCGGGCTGAGCGGCCACGAACTGTTCGTCGTGGTGGCGCTCGCGGCACTGCCGGCCGCGCAGAACGTGTTCAACTTCGCGCAGCGCTACAACAGGGGAGAGATCCTCGCCCGCGACACCGTCTTCGTGACGACACTCGGATCGCTGCCCGTTCTCGTGCTGCTGGCGGCGCTGCTGCACTGAGGGCGATGCTCTCGCCCGACACCTCACGACACAGCCGCCCCTCAGGCGCGTGCAGGTGTGTCGCGAAGTGTCGGGTGAACGATGAAGGGGGCGGATGCTCGCCCCGGTCGGCCAGGTCGCCGGCACCCGTACTCCCCAGGGAGTACGGGCCGCAATCCGCACACCGGATGCCGCGGCCCCGCCGTGTAAGTACGCTGTGAGAATGCGCCGGTCAGAGTGGATGTCCTCGTCGTGGCATCACGGCGACGGCTCGCTCGATGACGCCCCTCCCCGCTTCGGCATGCCGCCCGCCGTGCGACTGTGGCTGCCGGTCGTCGTCTCCTTCCTTGTGCAGGTTCCGGTGGCCGTGTTCCTCACCGTGCGCGCTGCGGACGGCGGTGTGTCGAACCTGCCCGAGTGGCACGGGCCGGGCCCCGAGTGGGTGGCCGCAACCGCCGAGCTGCCCGTCCTCCTCCTGGGCCTCGCCCTCGCTCTGATCGGGCCTCTCGCCCTCATCGCGGCGCGCAGATTCCCGGGACCGGTCGTCGCGATCGTCGCCGCCGCAGCATCCGCCGACTTCCTCTTCGCCCCGCCCGCCGGCCCGCCCTATGTGGCGTTCGCCTTCGCGACGATCCTCGGCATCGTGCGGGGTGCCAGCGCCTGGGTGTTCTCCGCGGTCGCGGCCGCCTGGCTGCTGTGCGTGGTCGGGCCGAGCGTGGTGGGTTCGGCTGCGGCACCGTTCCCGATCGCGGCGCTCACCGTCGGGCTGCTCCTCAGCCTCGGAATCGGTGCGGGCATCCGGGGCCGGCGTGAGGGCATCCGCGCCGCCCGCCAGGCATTCGAGCGCAGGCGGGAGGACGCCACCCAGCAGGAGCGCGTGCGCATCGCCCGCGAACTGCACGACGTGCTCGCGCACTCGCTGTCGCAGATCTCCGTGCAGGCCGGGGTGGGGCTGCACCTCATCGAGCGGCAGCCGGAGAAGGCGGCCGAGGCGCTCGCCAACATCAAACAGACCAGCCGGGTCGCGCTCGACGAGGTGCGCGGCGTGCTCGGGATGCTGCGCGACGGCGACTCCCCCCTGCTGCCGCAGCCGCAACTGTCGATGGTGCACGAACTCGCCGACACGGCCACCCGCGCAGGGCTTGCGGTCACCCTGGACGACAGCATCGAGACGCCGCCGCCGGCCGCAGTGCAGATGGCGCTCTACCGGCTGGTGCAGGAGAGCGTCACCAACGCGGTGCGCCATGCGGAGGCATCCGCGCTGTCGATCCGGCTCGCGGAGGAGAACGGCGACTACATTGTCGAGATCACCGACGACGGCAGGGGCGCGACGGATGCCGAGGGCCGCGGAATCCTGGGCATGCGAGAACGCGCCGAACTGCTCGGCGGCACGCTCACGGCGGGCCCCCGCGACGGCGTGCGCGGCTTCCGGGTGCGCGGGAGCATCCCCGTGAGAGGCGCCCGATGATCCGGGTCGTCGTCGCGGACGACCAGCAGCTCATCCGGGGCGGCTTCCGCGCGCTGCTCGACTCCGAACCCGACATCGAGGTCGTCGGCGAGGCGGGCACGGGCCGCGAGGCGCTCGCCGTGGTCGCCCGGGAGCGCCCCGACGTCGTGCTCATGGACATCCGCATGCCCGACGGCGACGGCCTGTGGGCGACCGAGCAGATCGTCGCAGACAAGAACCTCGCCGCAACGCGCGTCGTGGTGGTCACAACCTTCGAACTGGACGAATACGTGGTGCACGCCATCCGGGCGGGGGCGAGCGGGTTCCTGGTGAAAGACACCGAGCCGGTCGAACTGATCAGGGCGGTGCGCGTCGTCGCCGGCGGCGAGGCGCTGCTCTCACCGGGCGTCACGCGGCGGCTGCTCGAGCGGGTCGCCGGAACGCTGCGACACGACCCGGATGCGACGGCGCTGCACGCGCTGACCGGTCGCGAACGCGAGGTGCTCGCCCTCGTCGGCGAGGGCCTCACCAACGAGGAGATCGGCGCGCGGCTGTTCCTCAGCCCGCTCACGGCGAAGACGCACGTGTCGCGCATCATGTCGAAGCTCGCCGCACGCGACCGCGTGCAACTCGTGGTCACGGCCTACGAGACGGGCCTGGTCTCGCCGGGGCGGCAGTAGCGCCTGGGGCGTATCGCCTGAGCTGCGAGGCGTTTTCGGTGGAATGAGCCTGGAACGGGCGGCTCATTTCGCCGAAAACGCCTCGGACAGAGCTGGCCCCCTGTCGCGGTGGCGGCGCAGGCGGCGGATGCTCCGCAGAGAGTAGCGGGATTCATCCGGCGGGCAGATTCGCCACAGGGCGGGCGAGACGAGTCTTGGTGAAGCGGGTCGCACAGTGCGGGCCGCCTCATGAAGGGACACCATCGTGCTCACCACATTCACCACAACGCTCGGCCAGGTCGCCGCCGACCACGGGCCGGTCATGGCTCACTGGGCCGGAGGAGGATTCCCCTGGTTCGTCGTGTTCGTTCCACTGTTCTGGATCGCCGTCTTCGTCGGCCTCTTCGTGTTCGCCGGCCGACGCCGCAGGGAACACTTCGCCCATCGTGAGTGGAACGCCACCGCCGGAGCACGCGACGCCGAGAAGACGCTCGCGGAGCGCTTCGCTCAGGGCGACATCGACGAGACCGAATACCGCGCCCGCCTCGAGGTGCTGCGCGCGAACCGGCCTGAGCCGCGCGCCCCGTAGCGAGGGGCCTAGAAGATCATCGGCCGGTCGTCGTCGTCCTCGGTCTGCACATCGAGGTCGACGACGACGGGCACGTGGTCGCTGGGCGCGTCACCCTTGCGCTCGTCGCGGTGGATGCTCGCATCCGTCACCAGGTCGGCGAAGGCATCCGAACCCAGAATGAAATCGATGCGCATGCCCTCGTTGCGGGGGAACCGCAGCTGCTTGTAGTCCCAGAAGGTGAAACCCTCGGGCACGAGCGGGCGCACAACGTCGCTGAACCCGGCCGACTCGAAGGCGAAGAACGCGTCACGCTCCGGCTGCGAGATGTGCGTCGAAACCCCGTGCACGAACGACGGGTCACCCATGTCGGCGTCCGTCGGGGCGACATTGAAATCGCCCATCAGGGCAAGAGGCGACCCCGGATGCGCGGCCAGCCACGCGGCGGCATCGGTGCGCAGGGCGGCCAACCAGTCCAGCTTGTAGGTGAAGTGCGGGTCGTCGAGCGCGCGGCCGTTGGGCACGTAGAGGCTCCACAGTCGCACCCCCTCGACGGTGACTCCCAGCGCGCGCGCCTCGAGCGGAGCATCCGGGCCCTCATGGCCCTTCAGGAATCCGGGCTGCCCGGCGAAGCTCGTCGCCACATCCTCCATCGGGAGGCGACTCGCGAAGGCGACACCGTTCCACTGGTTGAGGCCGTGCGCGTGCACCTGGTAGCCGGCCTCCTCGAAGGCCTCGAGGGGGAACTGCTCAGGCTTGCACTTGATCTCCTGCATGCCGAGCACGTCGACATCCTCGCGGAGCAGCCAGTCGACGACCCGGCCGTGACGGGTGCGGATGGAGTTCACATTCCAGGTGGCGACGCGCATGCTCCCAACGCTACCGAACCCGCGAGCCACAAGAGCCGCTCGAGTACGCCAATCGGATGCTCCGGCCGGTCGTGAAGAGCAGAATCGCGTACTTGACGTACCCAGATGGCCTGTCACGGGCCGCCGCCACCGGAGAACATGCCCTCAGGCTATTGCCCCCGGTAGAATCGCCGGGTGACGGATGCCAGAACCCAGCTCATCGACTTCATCAAGGCCGACGCGGTCTTCCACGGCGACTTCACGCTCACGAGTGGCAAGAAGGCCAGCTACTACGTGGACCTGCGCAAGGTGAGCCTCGACCACAGGGTTGCCCCGCTCATCGGCCAGGTCATGCTCGACCTCATCGCCGAAGTGCCCGATGTTGCCGCCGTCGGGGGCATGACCATGGGGGCCGACCCCATCGCATCCGCCGTTCTGCATCAGGGTGCCGCCCGCGGTCTCGCCTACGACGCCTTTGTGGTGCGCAAGCAGCCGAAGGACCACGGGCGTGGCCGTCAGGTCGAGGGTCCGGATGTCTCGGGTCGCCGCGTCATCGTGCTCGAGGACACCTCGACGACGGGTGGCTCACCGCTCGCCGCCGCGGAGGCACTCGAGAAGGTGGGCGCCCAGATCGTCGCCGTCGCTGTCGTCGTCGACCGCGCCACGGGGGCCAAAGAGGTCATCGAGGCTGCCGGCTACCGGTATCTCGCCGCCATCTCGCTGGGTGATCTCGGGCTCGAGCCATGACGAAGGGCCGCGACGAGCACGACCCAGAAGGCCTGCCCGACGCCGGCCTCGACTCGCTGTTCGGTGAGCAGCAGTTCCAGGACTACGAGGATGGCGTGCTCGGCAACCCCTTCGTGGCCCCTCCGGCGGAGCAGGGTTCCGCTGCGGGTGCGCCGCCCCAGCAGCCGGTGGCGCCGCAGGTTTCGGGTGCGGCCGCGGCCGCGGCCTCGTACCCGCAGCCGCCTGCCGCGGCACCGCAGTCGCGCCGCGAGGCGCGCGAGGCGGCCGCGCGGGAGGAGGCGCTGCGAGGCGGGCTGCCGGGGGCGAGTGACGCGCCGCATGCGACAGAGGCGCCGGCCGGCGCGACTTATGGGCTTCCGGGCGCCGGCGCAGCATCGGGCGCGACCGGCCCCGACCCGCGGGCGTTCGCCGGGCAGCACCCCGCCGCCGCCCCCACAGACGAGCAGCCCGCCGACACCGCCGGCGCAGTTCCGGATGCCGGTGAGCCGCAGCCCGCCGAGTGGCAGTCGCTGCATGAGCAGCCCGAATGGGAGCCGGCGACTGCAGCTCCCGCCCCGCGCAGCGGCGACGGGGAACGCAAGAAGTTCTCGCCCTACCTGTTCTGGTTCGGCCTCACCGGAATGCAGAAGGCGCTCGTCGTCACGGCGGGCGTGCTGCTCCTGGTGATCATCCTCGTCGGCCTGTACGCCTTCGGTGCCGGACTGGCCGGCTCGCAGACGCAGAAGCCTCCCGCCCAGGAGCCCGGCGGTGAGCCCGCTCCCGTCTCCGGGCCGCTCGCTCCCGGCGACCACGCATGGAACACCCTGCAGGGCGGCGAGTGCATCAGCCCCTTCGACACCGTGTGGGCAGAATCGTTCACCGTCGTCGACTGCGGTGTCGAGCATCCGGCGCAGCTCGTCTCACGCGGGCTCATCGGCGACGAGGTCATCGAATATCAGGATGCTGCGGGCTGGCAGGCGCTACTGCCCAACTACTGCAACCCCTCGCTGCTCGACCTGGGTGTGGCCGGCCAGTACACGGATCTGCAGTTCGAGTTCAGCTACCCGGGCGGCGCCACAGAGTGGGGCAACGGCGATCGCGACTTCTTCTGCTTCGTCACCCGATCATCCGGGGAATCGCTGACAGGGTCACTCGTCCCCAGCGAGTAAGAGATCGCCCGCCCGCCCGCCCGCCTGCGCTGCCCGGCTGCCTGCGCCGAAAAGAGGGAGCTTTTCGCGCAGGCTCACGTCAACGAGGAACTTTGCGCGCCCGGATGCGACTTCCTCCTCGATATCTGCGACCTCGATATCTGCGACAGGGCTTGCTTAGCGTTCGACGAGATCGGCGACGCTGGCGAGCACCTCGTCGGGGCGGAACGGGTAGCGCAGAATCTCCGCCTCGTCACTGATGCCCGTCATCACGAGGATCGTGTGCAGGCCAGCCTCGATGCCGGCGACGACATCCGTGTCCATGCGGTCACCGATCATGGCCGTGTTCTCGCTGTGCGCGCCGATCTTGTTCATCGCCGAGCGGAACATCATCGGGTTCGGCTTGCCGACAACGTACGGCTCCATGCCGGTCGCCTTCGTGATGAGCGCGGCGACCGCACCCGTCGCGGGCAGCGGGCCCTCCGCGCTCGGCCCCGTCGCATCCGGGTTCGTGCTGATGAAGCGGGCGCCCCTGCCGATGAGGCGGATCGCCTTCGTGATCGCGTCGAAGGAGTACGTGCGCGTCTCGCCGAGCACCACGAAATCGGGGTTGCTCTCCGTCATGATGAAACCGGCCTCGTGCATGGCCGTCGTGAGACCGGCCTCGCCGATCACATAGGCGGTGCCGCCGCGGCTCTGCGACTTGAGAAAGTCGGCCGTCGCGAGCGCCGACGTGTAGATCGCGCTCTCGGGAACCTCGAGGCCGGATGCGCGCAGCCGGGCGGCCAGATCGCGCGGTGTGAAGATCGAATTGTTGGTGAGCACAAGGAACGGCATGCCGCGCTCGGTCCACTGGGCGAGCAGCTCGGATGCCCCCGGCACGGGATTGTTCTCATGGACGAGAACCCCGTCCATGTCGGTCAGCCAGCACTCAATGTTGTCGCGATCAGCCATGCCGCAATCCTATGGGGCGCGGTGGAGCGGCACCCCTCAGAACTTGTGCCTCAGTCGGTGCCGAAGTCGAACGCGGCACCGTCGAGGGAGGCCTCCGCCGCAGCATCCGCAGCGTCGCCCGTGACGGTGATCGCGATGTCGTCGGCGTCGCTCGCCGTGAGCTCGCCCATCAGTTTCGCGGTCTCGCCCGTGACGATGCCCTGCGCGGCGTACTGCTCGAGGCGCTGGCGCGAGTCGGCGATGTCGAGGTTGCGCATGGTGAGCTGGCCGATGCGGTCTTCGGGGCCGAAGGCGGCATCCGTGACCCGCTCCATCGAGAGCTTGTCGGGGTGGTAGCTGAGCGCCGGGCCCTCCGTGTTGAGGATCGTGTAGTCGTCGCCGCGGCGTAGACGCAGCGTGACCGAACCGGTGACGGCCGAGCCGACCCAGCGCACGATCGCCTCGCGCAGCATGAGCGACTGCGGGTCGAGCCAGCGGCCCTCATACATGAGGCGCCCCAGCTTGCGGCCCTCGTTGTGGTAGTTGGCGACGGTGTCTTCGTTGTGGATCGCGTTCAGCAGGCGCTCGTACGCGATGTGCAGAAGGGCCATGCCGGGCGCCTCGTACAGGCCACGGCTCTTCGCCTCGATGATGCGGTTCTCGATCTGGTCGGATGCTCCGAGGCCGTGCCGGCCGCCGATCGCGTTCGCCTCGAGCACCAGGGCGACGGCATCCGAATATTCGACACCGTTGAGGGCTACCGGTCGCCCGGCCTCGAAGGTGACGGTGACATCCTCTGTGGCGATCTCGACGTCATCGCGCCAGGAGGCGACGCCCATGATGGGTTCGACGATCTCGAATCCGGTGTCGAGCTGCTCGAGAAGCTTCGCCTCATGCGTCGCACCCCAGATGTTCGCATCCGTGCTGTACGCCTTCTCGACGGAGTCGCGGTACGGGAAGCCGTGCTCGACGAGCCACTCGCTCATCTCTTTGCGGCCGCCCAGCTCGGTGACGAAGTTTGCGTCGAGCCACGGCTTGTAGATGCGCAGGCGCGGGTTGGCGAGCAGCCCGTAGCGGTAGAAGCGCTCGATGTCGTTGCCCTTGTAGGTGGAGCCGTCGCCCCAGATCTCGACGCCGTCCTCCTTCATGGCACGCACCAGCATGGTGCCGGTGACGGCGCGGCCGAGCGGCGTCGTGTTGAAGTAGGTCTTGCCGCCGGAGCGGATGTGGAACGCGCCGCACTGCAGGGCCACGAGGCCCTCCTCGACGAGCGCCGCGCGGCAGTCGACGAGGCGCGCGATCTCGGCGCCGTACTCCTTCGCGCGGTCGGGCACCGCGTCGATGTCGGGCTCATCGGGCTGCCCGATGTCTGCGGTGTAGGTGCACGGCACGGCGCCCTTGTCGCGCATCCAGGCAACGGCTACAGAGGTGTCGAGTCCGCCGGAGAAGGCGATACCGACACGCTCGCCGACGGGCAGGCTGGTGAGAACTTTCGACATGTCTCAATCGTAGAGGTCGGCGCGGATGTCCGGGGCCGGGCGCTCGCCGTGGCATCCGGCCAGCCTGTTGTTACCGGATGCTGCGCGAGACTGCACGAATCGCCCGCTTTCGGGCCCGAAGCGGACGATTCGTGCAGTCTCGGTGCTGAGCGCTCAGCGAGCGCCTTCAGGAGCCGTAGTTGTCGTCGAGCCCCTGATGGTGCTCGAGTCCCACGACGCCCATGAAGTCGTCGTAGCTGAACTGGGCGGCCGCGTTCGAGAAGCCGTCAGCGCGCAGGGTGGCGAGAGCGGATGCTGCGGCCGCGGTGGCCGCGAACAGCGCGTCGAGCGGGTGCAGCACGATCGAGAAGCCGAGTTCGCGCGCCTCGTCAAGGGTGAGGTTGGCGGCTTCTGTACCCGTGATGAGGGCGATCACCTTCGGCCCCTCGAGTCGGCGGCCGATCTCCTCTGCCTGGGCGAGGGTCTTGACACCATCGACGAAGAGCAGGTCTGCACCGGCGTCACGGTAGCGTTTGGCGCGGTCGAGGGCCACGTCGAGCCCTTCGACGCCGAGGGCGTCGGTGCGCCCGATGATGAGCATGTCGCGGTCGGCGCGGGCGGAGACGGCTGCCCGGATGTGCCGCTCGGCGCGCTCCTCCTCCATGAGCTGCACGCCGGCCATCTGGCCGCACCTCTTCGGGCTGGTCTGGTCTTCGAGGTGCAGCGCCGCGACATCCGCCTGGATGTATTCGTGCACCGTGCGTTCGATGTTCGATGGCCCGCCGTATCCGTTGTCGGCGTCGGCGATGACGGGGATGTCGACCGCGCGGGTCATGGCGCGTGCGGCGTCTGCCATTTCGCTCTGGGTGAGTATTCCGAGGTCGGGCACGCCCAGGCGGGCTGCGGTGACGCCGAAGCCGGTCATGTACACGGCGGCGAACCCCGCCTGTTCGACGAGGCGGGCGGTGAGCGGGTCGGCAGCTCCTGGCGCCTGCACGGGGGTGCCGGAGTCGATCAGGCGTCGCAGTCTCTGGGCGTTGCCGAGGGGGACGGGTGCAGCTGTGGTCATGGTTGTCCTTCTCTCTTCGTTGAGGGTGCTGGGGTTCCGCGGCGTCAGCCGACGGTGAGGCCACCGTCGATGTTGATCGCCTGGCCGGTCATGTAGTCGGATGCGGGAGAGGCGAGGAACTCGGCAAGTCCCGCGACATCGTCCATGGTCTGGGGGCGACCGAGTGGCACGGCCGAGGTTCGCGTCTTCCAGGCTGTTCCTGTCTCCCATCCTTCGACCTCGGACCATTCCCGGTCGATGAGCTTCCACATGTCATTGTCGACGAGCCCCGGGCAGATGGCGTTGACTGTCACGTCTGGCGCCAGCGTGTAGGAGGCGCTGTGGGTGAGGTTGATGACGGCGGCCTTGCTGGCGCGGTAGTGCGGGATGATGGGCGCCATCGGGCCGGCGGCGTAGCGCCCCGCGATGGAGGCCATGGTGATGATCTTCCCCTTGGGGCGACCGGCGGAGAGGGGCTCCTGGCTGAGCATCTGACGGGCTGCTGCCTGCAGTGTGAGCAGCGTGCCGGTGACGTTGACGTTCATCGTGCGGTTCCAGTCGTCGGCGGTGACGTCGAGCAGCGGTTTGACCTGGATGATTCCCGCGTTGCAGATCATGACGTCGAGGCGACCGAATTCGGCAACCGTGGCGGCGACGAGTGCGGTGCAGTCATCCGCGTCGGTGACATCGGCGCGGACCGAGATGGCTTTGCCGCCGAGCTCTCGAACTGCTTCGGCGGATGCTGTGGCCCTGTCATCGTCGATGTCGCTGATGACGATATTGGCTCCCTGTTGGGCGAAGCGCATCGCCATCGCGTGGCCGATTCCTTGGCCTGAGCCGGTGA
Source organism: Homoserinimonas aerilata (assembly GCF_006716125.1). Taxonomy (NCBI): domain Bacteria; kingdom Bacillati; phylum Actinomycetota; class Actinomycetes; order Micrococcales; family Microbacteriaceae; genus Homoserinimonas; species Homoserinimonas aerilata. The sequence continues at coordinate 218,442 of NZ_VFOM01000002.1, forward strand.
TCGCCACCGTCAGTTCGTTGAGTGATGTCATTGCTCGACCGCCTTGTGAAGTGATTGGATACTGAAAGAGTACCCGTCTTGTATACAAGATTAGCGCTCAAAGATGTACACAACCGCGAGAAATCGTGTATACAAGACGGATACCCGTCAATGGAGCGTGTCAAAGGAGATCGCCGAATGGCAACAGCGCAGGAGAGCGGCTCGCTTTCGGATCGTGTGGCATCCCATGTGAAAGACGCGATCCTCGACGGCTCCCTCGATCTGGGAGAGTCCCTCTCCGAAGACACCCTCGCCGAGGTGCTGGGCGTGAGTCGCACACCCGTCCGCCAGGCCCTCCAGCTGCTGCAGACCCAGGGTCTGGTGCAGATCGTTCCGCGCTCCGGCAGCTACGTCTTCGTGCCCACCGAGGAACAGATCGCCGAACTCTGCGACTTCCGCCTCGCTATGGAACAGCAGGCCGTCTCCTGGGCGTTCCGGCGGCACAGGGCCGAATCGGCAGAGGCACTCGCCACGGTCGTGGACACCATGACTCAGGCCATCGCCGAGCGGGACATGCAGCAGTACGGCCGTGCCGACACCGCATTCCACCAGGTGTTCTTCGACAACTGCGACAACAGTTACCTGCGCAAGAGCTACACCATGAACCTCGTACAGGTGGCGGCGCTTCGCACCCACCTCGCGACATACACCGAGGCGGAACCGATGCGGTCCTTCGCCGATCACGAAGCCATCCGGGATGTCTTCGCCGACGGCAGGGAAGCCGACATCGGGGACATCCTGACGGCGCACATCCTTCGCACGAAGGAGAACTACACGGCCACGCTTCGCCGGCGGCAGGAGCGCAAGAGCGAAACACGCCTGCAGCACCTCCACCGGGTGCTCAAGCCCCGACAGGCCGCAACCGACGGCCACCCCCAGCCTGATGCGTTCGCAGTGGAGGCATGACCGCGAGGTCATGCAGGCACTGTGCGCATCTTCCGTTTCGTCGCCGTTCTCGGCGCCGGGACACCGCACCATCTGAGAGGACAATGAAGTGACAATCAAGAACAAGCGGCGGGCGCAGCTCGCGGCGATCGGAACCCTGGCGGCAGCTGCCCTGGTACTTGCGGGATGTTCCGCGACCACCGGCGCCGACGGCGAAGAGACCTTCGACCTGACCTGGACGTCGTACACGACCCCAGAGGGCTACTACAGCATGGCCATGGACGAATGGATCTCGATCGTCGAGGAGAAGACCGAGGGGCGCGTCACGATCGAGCCGTTCTACATGGGCTCGCTCTGCTCGACGATGGACGGCCTCGCCTGCGCCAAGGACGGCCGTGCCGACATCGCCTACACCTCGCCGGCCTTCCACCCCGCCGAATTCCCCCTCGCCAACGTCGTGACGGTGCCGTTCGTGGCGAAGGACCCGGTTGCGCAGACCGCAGCAGCGGCCTCCCTCTACGAGAGCAACGCAGACTACGCCGCAGAGTTCGAGGCCGAAGGCATCCACGCCCTCTACTTCGCACCCGTCACGACCTCGATCCTCGGCACCAAGACCGCGGTCGACTCCTACGCCGAGCTCAAGGGCCTGTCGGTGCGCAGCACCGCGCGGATGCTCAAGGCATCCGAGATCGCGGGCTCCAACCCGTCGGCGATCCCCGTGAGCGAGATCTACGAGTCGATCGAGAACGGTGTCATCGACGCGTGGTCGGCGACCGGCCTCGAGTCGGCCATCACCGAGTGGAACCTCGGAGAGGTGACGCCATACATGACGGACACCCAGTCGGGCTCGTTCATCAACGTCATGGCCATCATCAATGCCGAGGTGTGGAACACCATGCCGGCCGACATCCAGAAGATCATGACGGAGGCGAGCGACACCGTCTGGGGTGGCCTCTCCGGCGAATACCTGGATGCGATCTTCGATGAGACCTGCGACCGCGCCGCCGACCAGGGCGTCACGCTCAGCACCTGGAGCGACGCCGAGTCCAAGAAGTGGGCCGACGCCGTGGGCGACACCCTGCTGAACGACTGGAAGAGCGAGGTCAAGGCGGGCAGTGACGCCGACGTCGACGCGTTCTACGCCGACTACCTGCAGCAGCTCGAAGACGCCTCGGCAACAAGCACCTACGTTGCTCCGGTTGAGTACTGCCTGGCGCGAGGCTAATAACAGTGTTTGTCGTTTCCCTCTGGGAGAGAGGACTCCGACCGGCGGCGAAATGGTTCGCCGTCGCGTCGGCAGTCCTCTGCGGCGCACTGGCGCTGCTGCTCACCGCCGAGGTCGTGATGCGCGGAACCAGTGGCACCTCCATCCGCGGGCTGTTCGAGATCGCCGAGCTCGGGCTCGTCATGACGGTGTTCCTGGGTCTTGCCCAGTCCGAGGTCAACGGAACGCATGTGCGTGTCACGCTTCTCACCGACAGGCTCTCGCCGGCCGCCGCGAACCGGATGCGCGGAATCGCCCTCATCCTGGCGACGGTGTTCCTGGCCTGGATGGGCTTCGAACTCGTCGAACGTGCCCTCCAGTCGTTCACGGTCGGTGAATACCGCACCGGCCTCCTCAACTTCCCCGTCTGGCCGTCACGAGCCTTTGTGGCGGTCGGAACAGTGTTCCTCGCCCTCGTCCTCTTCGTGAAGGGGCTCGTGCACCTGACGGGCCGCACGCCATCCGGGGCCACCGACCACACAGAGGGAGGAGCCGTCTGATGTCTGCAGAACTCATCGTCATCGTCGTTCTTGCACTGTTCTTCCTGATGCTCGCCATCGAGATGCCCGTCGCGTTCGCGCTCGGATTCTCGGGGGCCATCGGCACCGTCATGCTGCACTCCTTCAAAGTGGCTGACAGCGTGCTCGCCAACGTGCCATTCGAATCGACCGCGAAATTCTCGCTCGTCGTCATCCCGCTCTACATAATGCTCGGGGCGATGGCCACGCAGGCACGAATACCCGAACGGGTCTACACGGTGATCAACCGTGTCGCAGGACGCTTCAAGGGTGGCCTCGCGATCGCAACGATCGGCGCGAGCGGCGGCTTCGCGGCTGTCTCCGGCTCCAGCGTGGCGACCGCGGCAACCCTCGGCAAGATCTCGGTGCGGCAGATGATCCGTCACGGGTACTCTGCCGAACTGGCCACCGGAATCGTCGCAATCGGCGCGACCCTCGGCATCCTGATCCCGCCCAGCATCATCATGATCATGTACTCGATCATGAGCGGGGAATCGATCGCAGCCCTCTTCAGTGCGGGAATCGTGCCGGGCATCCTCTCGGCCGTCGCCTACATCATCACAGCCCTCATCCTGGTGAAGCGCGATGGCCGCCGAATCAGCGAGAACGCCGAAGTGCTGCAGCGCGTCGGCGCCGCCGGCGCGGGCGGCTCGGTCGACGTCACCGATGTGACCGCGCCGACGGTGTCGATCGACACGAACGCGGGGGTCCGGTCGAGTTCACTCTTCGCGGAACTGCGAAGCGTCTTCTGGTTGGTGCTCATCATCGCCGTCGTGATCGTGAGCATCTTCACGGGACTCACGACGCTGTCGGAGTCGGCAGCGCTCGCGGCGGTGATTGCCACGATCGCCCTCATCGCGGAGCACTTCAAATCGGGGGTGCGGGCCATCATCGGCCGCATCCGTGACGGCCTCGCGGAGTCGGCATCCGTCACGAGCATGGCGTTCGCCGTGGTGGTGGGCGCGGGTATCTTCGCCTACTTCCTGGTCTCGGCGCGCGTGCCCAACAACCTGTCGCGCTTCTTCGCCGGGCTGGATGTGCCGCCGATCCTGATCGTCGTGCTCATCCTGCTCATGATGATCCCCCTCGGGATGTTCCTCGACTCGCTGGCGGTGGTCGTCATCGTCGTGCCGATCGTCTACCCGACCATCATCGGCCTGGGCTTCGACGGGATCTGGTTCGCCATCCTGCTGGTGAAGCTCATCGAGATCGGGTTGTTGACGCCGCCGGTGGGCATGAACTGCTTCGTGATCGCCGGTGTGACGGGAATCAAGCTCGAGACGGTGTTCAAGGGCGTCGCACCCTTCCTGGCGTGCGAGGCGGTGCTGGTGACCCTGTTGATCGTGTTCCCTGACATCGTGCTCTGGCTGCCGAACCTCATGGCGTCGATGCGGTGACATGCGCGAGACTGCACGAATCGTCCGCTTTCAGCCCCGAAACGGACGATTCGTGCAGTCTCAGCGTCGCGGGCAAGGCGATTAGCCTTGAGGGATGCAGCACGAGCCGAACGCCACCCATGAACTCTCCACTGCGGGGGTCGGCCCCTGGCGCGGTGAGTGGCCGGAGGGCGGGCACTACGACGAGGAGCTGCTGAAGCGCGGCGACACCCGCAACGTCATCGACCGCTACCGCTATTGGCGCATGGATGCCATCGTTGCGGACCTCGATGAGCACAGGCATCCGTTTCATGTCGCCATCGAGAACTGGCAGCACGACATGAACATCGGCTCGATCGTGCGCAGCGCGAACGCGTTCGCCGCCGATACCGTGCATATCGTCGGCCGTCGGCGCTGGAATAAGCGCGGCGCCATGGTCACCGACCGCTACCAGCATGTGATGCACCACGACACGGTTGCCGCGCTCGTCGAGTGGGCGGATGCCGAGGGGCTGCCGATCATTGGGATCGACAATGTGCCGGGCAGCGTCATCATCGAGACCTTCGACCTGCCGGAGCGCTGCGTGCTGCTGTTTGGGCAGGAGGGCCCTGGCTTGTCGCCTGAGGCGATCGAGGCATCGGATGCTGTGGTTGAGATCACGCAGTTCGGTTCGACTCGGTCGATCAACGCCTCGGCAGCGGCTGCCGTTGCCATGCATGCCTGGGTCATGCAGCATGTGGAGTTCCCCGGCTGAATCGGGGCTCCCGGCGCGAAGTTCCCGCTTCTGTATACCGGGCCGTATGCTGGCAGGAGAGACCGATCCAAAGGAGGACCGCGGTGCCGCAGGCCGAGAATGTCACCATCGTCGGAGCAGGCATCGTGGGGCTCAGCACCGCGTGGTTCCTGCAGGAGCACGGGGTTGCGGTCACGGTGCTCGACCGTGAGGGCGTCGCCGCGGGCGCATCCTGGGGCAATGCGGGCTGGATCGCGCCGGCGCTCACCCTTCCGCTGCCGGAGCCGGGCATCTTCTCCTTCGGTCTGAAGGCCATCATCGACCCCGCCTCACCCGTCTTCGTGCCGTTCTCCGTGGACCCCCGGCTGCTGCGCTTCCTCGCGGGCTTCGCCCTGAACTCGACCCCGCCCCGGTGGCGCAGAAACATGACCGCGTTCGCCGAGATCAACAAGTGGGGCGTCGATTCCTTCGACCGTCTCGCCGACGGCGGCGTCGAGAATCGCACGATCGTCGCCGACCCGTTCCTCACCGGCTTCGTCTCCGAGCGCGACCGCGGAGTGCTCGAGCACGAGTTCGACGAGATCGCCCTGCGCGGCGGGGCCGTCGACTTCGAGCGCATCAGCGGCGACGAGCTGCGCACGATCGAGCCGACCGTGAGCGATGCGGTGACCCACGGCATCCGCATATCGGGGCAGCGCTACATCAATCCGCCCGTGTTCATGGAATCGCTCGCGGCGGCGGTCCGTGCGCGCGGCGGCGAGATCGTGGAGGGGGCGGATGTCGTCGGCATCACCGATCTGGGCGAGCTCGGCGTCGGCATCGATGTCGTGGGCGAGCCGGAGGGCAGGATCGCCGACCAGGTCGTCATCGCGACGGGCACGTGGATGGGCCGCCTCGCGCGGCGCTTCGGGGTGCGGCAGCTCGTGCAGGCTGGCCGCGGCTACAGCTTCAGCGTGCGCCCGGAGACGGTGCCGACGCATCCGATCTATTTTCCCGCCCAGCGGGTCGCCTGCACCCCGCTCGGTGACCGCCTGCGCGTGGGCGGGATGATGGAGTTCCGGCCCGGCGATGCGCCACCAGACCCGCGCCGCGTGACCACCATGGTCGAGGCTGCACGGCCGCTGTTCCGCGGTGTCGACTGGGAGGCGCGCGAGGAGGAGTGGGTCGGCTCACGGCCCTGCACGGCCGACGGGCTGCCGCTCGTGGGTGCGACGCGCTCGCCGCGGGTGCACGTCGCAGGGGGTCACGGCATGTGGGGCGTCACGCTGGGGCCGCTCACCGGCCGCATCCTCGCCGACTCGATCACGGGCGCGGCCGAGCATCCGTTGCTGAAATCGTTCGACCCGCTGCGCTGAGGCGACACCGACCCGCTGCGCTGAGGAGACACCGACCCGCTGCGCTCAACAGGAGAAATGCTGCGCCACGCCGCCGCCGGGGCTTCGGCCTCCGCGCGTCGAGGCAAATCTCCTGCGGAAGCATGCGCGGGCGGCCACAAGTCGTCACCTCCGTGACAGTGATGATTCGGATGCCGAGATGCGGCTGACGAGACCGGTCGCGGTCTGCTCGTCGATGATGAGCTGCGTGATCGTTCCGGCGCGCAGGGCGGCCAGGAGCGGCACGATCTTGCTGTCGCCGGCCACGGCGCACACTCGGCGCGACACCGACTGCAGCTCGGCCGGGGTCGGGCCTGTTGCACGTTCGTTCAGGGAGAGGTCTTCGTAGCTGCCGTCGGCGCGGAGGAACACGGTGCAGACGTCTCCGACGACGCCTTCGTGGGCGAGCGTCGCGATGTCATCCGCTTCGAGGTAGCCGGCGGAGTACACGTGGCTGGGGATCTCTCCGGCGATCGCGCCGATGGAGAACAGCATGATGTCGGCTCGGCGCTGCACGTCGAGCACGCGCGCGACCGAGCGCTCGCGCCACATCGCGCGGCGTGTGGCGGCGAAGTCGAAGAACGCGGGTACGGGAAACAGGTGCACGGTGGCGTCGAAGGCGTCGCCGAAGCGCGACATGAGCGTTGCGGCGTATTCGACCCCTGATGTGCGGTTGTTCATGGCGCCGTTGAGCTGCACGACCGAGCTGCCGCGTGTCGGCTTCTTGGTGAGGTGCCGGCCGATTGCAGACAGTGTCGTGCCCCAGGCGATGCCGAGCACCATGTCTGAGTCGAACCAGTTGGTGACGAGGCGTGCCGTCGCGCGGGCGACCTGCTCGAGCCGTTCTGCTTCGTCGGCGGAGTCGGGCACGGGCACGACCTGGGCGTCGACGCCGAATGCGGAGGCGATGCGCTGGCTGATGCCGGGCGCTTTCGTGGGTGTCGGGCGCAGCGTGATCTCGACGAGCCCCTTCTCTCTGGCTTCTTTGAGGAGGCGGGAGACGCTGGAGCGCGACATGTGCAGCTGGGCGCCGATGGCCTCCATCTTCATGTCCTGCAGGTAGTACATGGAGGCGACTGACAGCAGCATCGCTTCGTGACCGGATGTGTCCATGTCCCCATTCTGCACGTTTGTGCAGGATGCCTGCGCGATTTGCCATAAGCCCGTGGCGCACCCATAGACTCCAAAACAAGACGCATCAGCGTTTTCACAGCAAACGGGTCACCGCCGAAAGTTCAGGGGTATCGCAGCACCATGACCGAGAGTCGTCTGACAGCAGAAACGCGCAGCGCAGCGCTGCGTGCGCTCGCCGCGAGCACCGAAGAGGGCGCCGAACTCGACATCCTGGTCATCGGTGGCGGAGTGACCGGCGCCGGCATCGCGCTGGATGCCGCAGCCCGCGGTCTCCGCACCGCGGTGGTGGAGGCGCAGGACTGGTCAGCAGGCACCTCGAGCCGCTCCAGCAAACTCGTTCACGGTGGCCTGCGCTACCTGCAGATGCTCGACTTCAAGCTCGTGCACGAGGCGCTCACCGAGCGCGACCTGCTGCTCACCCGAATCGCACCACATCTGGTGCGTCCGATCCCGTTCCTCTACCCGCTGCGCCACCGCCTCTGGGAGCGGGCGTTCATCGGCGCCGGAATCGCCCTCTACGATTCGCTCGCGAGCCTCAAGCGCGGCAAGCGTTCGGTGCCGTGGCACCGCCACCTGGGGCGCAAGGAGCTTGCACGGGTGTTCCCCGATCTTTCGGAAAAGGCGGCCATCGGCGCGATCGAGTACTGGGATGCGACTGTCGACGACTCGCGGTACGTGCTCACGACCGTGCGCACCGCCCAAGCGCAGGGTGCCATCGCGGCATCCCGCACCGAGGTCACCGAGCTCACGAAGAACAGCGCCGGCGCAGTCGACGGCGCGATCATCCGGGATCTGGAGACGGGCGAGTCCATCACGGTCAAGGCGCGTGCCGTCATCAGCTCAACCGGTGTCTGGACGGAGGAGGCGCAGGCACTCGCCGGGGAGCCCGGCGGTCTGCGGGTGCTCGCCTCGAAGGGCATCCACATTGTTGTCCCGCGCGAGCGGATCTCCGGTCAGGATGGCCTCATCCTGCAGACGGAGAAGAGCGTGCTCTTCGTGATTCCGTGGTCGCGCTACTGGGTCATCGGCACGACAGACACCCCCTGGGCGGAAGATCTGACCAACCCGACCCCCACGGCTGCTGACGTCGAGTACGTGCTCGAACGGGTGAATGCCGTGCTGAAGCATCCGCTCAGCGAAGGTGATGTCGTGGGCACCTGGGCGGGGCTTCGCCCGCTGCTGCAGCCGGGCACCAAGGAGGGCACGTCCTCCGCGAAGGTGTCGCGCGAGCACACCGTGGCCTCACCGGTTCCGGGTCTCACTGTGATCGCCGGCGGCAAGTTCACCACCTACCGCGTCATGGCGAAGGATGCTGTCGACTTCGCACTCGGCGACGGCGCACGGTCGATCCCGTCCACGACGGCCGGAATTCCGCTGCTCGGGGCCGAAGGGTTCGATGGCGCGCGCGCCGACATCGCGGCGACGATCGAGCGTTTCGGCTGGAGCGATCAGCTCGTCGACCACCTGCTGCACCGCTACGGCGCGGAGGTCACCCAGATCGCCGCGCTCTGCGATGCCGACCCCACGCTCGCCGTGCCGCTCGCCGAGGCGCCCGCGTATCTCCGGGCAGAGATCGCCTACGCGGCCACGCAGGAGGGCGCGCTGCATCTGGAGGATGTGCTGCTGCGGCGCACGCGCATCCAGTACGAATACGAGAATGAGGGCGTTGCGAGCCTCGACGAGATCGCGGCGATCATGGCGCCGCTGCTCGGTTGGTCGACAGGCCGGATGCTCGAGGAGACCAGCTCATACCGCGAACGTGCTGCCGCTGAGCAGGATGCGCGACTCAGCCCCGACGACGCCTCCGCCGCGAAGGCGAGGAGCAGGGCCGTGTCGGTTGTGGATGCTCTGCGTTCCGACGAGAAGGCGACCGGCTGAGTGAAGAACGCAGGAGGGGAGCGTTCGATGGCGAATGCGGGCAGTGCCGAGTATGTGATGGCGATCGATCAGGGGACCACAAGCACGCGGGCGATCATCGTCGACCGCAGTGCCCGCGTGGTCTCGTCGGGCCAGCTCGAACACCGTCAGCTGTTCCCCCGCGCCGGGTGGGTTGAACACGATGCGGTGGAGATCTGGAACAGTGTGCGTGAGGCCGTCGGCATCGCCCTCAGCCGGGCCGAGCTCAGCCCGCATGACATCGCCGCCGTCGGGGTCACCAACCAGCGGGAGACCGCCGTCGTCTGGAACAGGCTCACCGGCCGCCCGGTCTACAACGCCATCGTCTGGCAGGACACCCGCACGCAGTCCATCGTCGACCGTCTGGCAGGCGAGGCCGGCGTTGACCGTTACAAGCAGATCGTGGGCCTCCCCCTGGCGACCTATTTCGCCGGCCCCAAGGTTGCATGGATCCTCGAGAACGTCGACGGATGCCGTGAGGCGGCAGAAGCGGGCGAGCTGCTCTTCGGCACGATCGACAGCTGGCTGCTCTGGAATCTCACGGGCGGCCGCGACGGTGGGGTGCACGTCACCGATGTGACGAACGCCTCGCGCACCCTCCTTATGGACCTCGACACGCTTTCTTGGCGGGAGGACATCGCCGCGGAACTGGGGATTCCCCTGTCGATGCTTCCGAGCATCCGTTCGTCATCTGAGGTGTACGGCACGTGCAGCGAGAACGGAATGCTGCCCGGCGTGCCGATCGCGGGCATCCTGGGCGACCAGCAGGCGGCCATGTTCGGGCAGGCCTGCTTCGACGAGGGCATGGCGAAGAACACCTACGGCACCGGCAACTTCGTGCTCCTGAACACCGGCACCAAGCGGGTCGACAGCGCCAACGGGCTGCTCACGACCGTGTGTTATCAGCTGGGTTCCGCTGCCCCCGTCTATGCGCTGGAGGGGTCGATCGCGGTCACCGGGTCGCTCGTGCAGTGGCTGCGCGACAATCTGGGGCTCATCAACGAGGCATCCGATATCGAGCGGCTCGCCCTCTCGGTCGACGACAACGGCGGCGCATATTTCGTGCCGGCCTTCTCCGGTCTCTTCGCCCCGCACTGGCGGCAGGATGCCCGCGGTGCCCTGCTGGGCCTCACCCGTTTCGTCAACCGGGCCCACATCGCGCGGGCCGCTCTCGAGGCGACCGCGTTCCAGACCCGCGAGGTCATGGAGGCCATGAATGCGGATGCTGGGGTCGAGTTGGCAGAGCTGCGCGTCGACGGCGGCATGGTCGCCAACGAACTGCTGATGCAGTTCCAGGCCGACCAGCTCGGCGTCGATGTCATTCGGCCGCGTGTCACCGAGACGACGGCGCTGGGCGCCGCGTTCGCCGCGGGCATCGCGATCGGGTTCTGGAAGGGCACACAGGAGGTCGCCGACACCTGGGCTGAAGACGCCCGGTGGTCGCCGACGATGCCCGACGGCGAACGAGACAGGCTTTACCGCAACTGGAAGAAGGCGGTGACGAAGACCATGGGTTGGGTCGACGACGACGTGGAGGCGTCTGAACCCTGACCCCATGACGAGCAGCTCAGGCGGCTCACGAACACACCACAGTAAAGAGCGAGACCCACACGAAGGAGTCGGGAATCACATGAAACAGAAGATGATCAGGAGGAACAGCTTCTGGCTGGTCCTCTCCGTGGCCTTGATGGTCGTATCCGCGATCGGCGCGTCGCTTGTTCAGACGGGTGGCGGCTCTGTCGCCATCAAGGACATGAGGTGGGAGACCGCCTCCGGCCAGACGATGAGCGCACTGCTGTTCAAGCCTGCGTCGGCGACGGCAGAGAATCCGGCCCCCGCGGTCGTGGTCAGCCACGGTTGGTGGAACAACCGCGAGATGCAGGATGCCAACTATGTCGAGCTCGCGCGCCGCGGCTACGTCGTGCTGTCGATCGACATGTACGGTCACGGCAACTCGGAGCCGCTCGTTGCCAGCGAGCTGACGCTCGGCGGCACCGGCATGTACGACGCTGTGAAGCTCGTGGCCGATCTGCCCTACATCGACAAGGACAAGCTGGGGGTCTCGGGTCACTCGAACGGTGCCCGGGCGGCGAACTTCTCGGTCGCCATCGACAACGCGGCCGATGAGCAGCTCATCAAGGCTGTGCTGTTGGTCGACAATGACGCCGTCTATCGTGACGCCGCCGACGACAACAAGTACTTCAACCTGTACGGCGCGCGCCCGACAGGTATTGTGGCCGACCAGTATGACGAGTTCTTCTTCCGGAGCTACGACGAGAATGGTGCTGTGCTGACGCCTCCGCGTGAGTACATCGGCACCCCCAACGCCCAGTCCTTCCTGAACTTCGGGGTCGACCCGGAGGAGGCGACGGATGTCCGTGAGGCGGGCAAGTTCTACACCGACACGGTCGATGGTGTCGAGACGAGCCGCGTCGTGTACACGCCGGCGGAGACGCACCCGTGGGGAACGATCTCGAAGACCACGGTCGCAAGCCAGGTCGAGTTCTTCGAGAACGCGTTCGGGGCTCCTGAGCCGATCGCCGCAGATTCGCAGATCTGGCAGGTCAAGGAGGGTTTCACCGCCCTGGGTCTCATCGGCTTCGGTATCTTCCTCGTCGCCTTCGCCCGCGCACTCCTGACGACGCGGGCGTTCGCCGGCCTGAAGCACACGCCGACGGCGGAGCTCGCCCCCGCGACGCGCAAGGGTCACGCCTGGTTCTGGGGCGGCCTGCTGGTGTCTGCGCTCTTCTCCGGATTCAGCTACATCTGGGTCAGTCAGCAGCCGTGGATCAGCGGGATCGCCTTCAACGTGACTCCGACAATCTTCACGCAGGGCGCCGTGTTCTTCATCGCGTTCTGGGCGGCGATCAACGGCATTGCGGCGATCGTCATCATGGGTGTCGCCTACTGGCTGTTCGGCCGGCGCGAGGGGCAGAACCTGCGTGACCTGGGCGTTCTGCCCGGGTGGAAGAAGTTCTGGCAGGGCATCGGCCTCGGAGCCGTCGTCGTCGTTGCGGCGTTCGGCATCGTGTTCATGCTCGACTACTTCTTCAAGACCGACTTCAGGCTCTGGGTTGTCGCCGTCAAGGCGTTCACGCCTGACAAGGTCGGTATCGCGCTGTTGTACCTGCCGATGTTCCTGCTGTACTTCCTGGCGAACTCGGTGGCCATCAACAGCTTCAACCGGTTCACCATCAAGGGCAGGGAGTGGCTCAACACGGCCGTCCTGGTGCTGTTCAACTCGCTCGCACCGATCGTGCTCGTCGTCGCTCAGTACACGACATTCGCCAACACGGGGCACCTCATCCCGGGCTTCGGCGGCATCAACAGTATCTGGCTGTTCCCGGTGATCGTGCTGCTGGCCGCTGCTGCGGTGGTGTCGCGCAAGATCTACCGTGCGACGAACAACCCGTACATCGGTGGGTTCATCACGGCGAGCGTGGTGACCCTGATGAGTGTGAGCAACACCCTCACGGTCGTCTACTAGCCAAAACGAGAAGGGCCCCGGGTTTCGCAACCCGGGGCCTTTCGTCGTCTGGCGCGCTCAGCAGGGGCAACGGGATGCCGCGCCGCAGCGAGCTCGCCGGCATCCGCGTGTCGAAGCAGATCTCCTGCGGAAGGCTCGAGCGGCTGTTCAGCTGCAGGTTCAGGCGGCGGACGTGAGCACCGTGTCGAGCTCGTGCACGGTCACGTGCTGCGTGCGGCGGTCGATCGTGAGGATGCTGCGCTCCGGCACGCGCTGCCAGCCGTCGCGCTGCCATCCACTCGAGGCGACGGCGGTGAAGTCGGCACCGACGCGATAGGCGAGCTCGTAGTAGTCGGCGCCCAGAAAGTCGGGGGCTTTGCTCGCGTCATCGGCGACGATGATCAGCTCATCGGGGGTGAGCAGCAGGGCGTTGAGGCTCGCCTCCTCGGCGACCTCGCCGAGCCGCGAGACGACTGTGCGGATGGCGTCGACAACGGATGCCCGCCGAAACTCAGAAACGAGGGCCAGCAGGTAGCGCTCGCTGTCGGTGTCGCCACGAATGCCCGCCCGCAGGTCCGCATCGATGAGCGGCTCGATGGACGCGATCTCGCGGATGGAACCGTTGTGCGCGAACGACAGGTCGCCGTGCACGAACGGATGCGTGTTCGCCTCCGACACGGGAAGGTCCAGTGTTGCGGCCCGCAGGTGGGCGATGCCGCTCGTCACCCGCGATCCGCGCAGCACGGCGTCGTAGTCGCGGCTCGTGTGGGCGGACTCGGCGGCCACCGTCAGCGTGCGCTGACCCCGCCGCTCGCCGGAGAAACCCCAGCCATCGCCATGCAGACCCGCGGAGAGCGCCGTGAATTCCTCGAAATCGTGGCCCAGGGCATCCGGAATCGTCGTCTCGGTGTGAGACACAAAACCCAGCAGCCGGCACATGGCTTCAACGGTACGCACGGCGCCGGAGCCCGCCAAGTGGTGGTGTCACCCGGCGTAACAGTGCGGGGTCAAGGCGCGACCCAGCGCCGCAGCGCCCGGGCGCGATAGACTGTCAGTTCTCCCCGTCATATTTTCGAAGGGAACACCCATGCCCGCAATCGTGCTCATCGGCGCCCAGTGGGGCGACGAAGGAAAGGGCAAGGCCACCGACCTCCTCGGCGGCCGCGTCGACTACGTCGTCAAGTTCAACGGTGGCAACAACGCCGGTCACACCGTCGTCATCGGCGACGAGAAGTACGCGCTGCACCTGCTGCCGTCGGGCATCCTCTCCCCGGGGGTCGTGCCCGTCATCGCCAACGGTGTCGTCGTCGACATCGAGGTGCTCTTCGAGGAGCTCGACGCGCTCATCGCCCGCGGCGTCGACGTCTCCCGTCTGCTGGTCAGCGCCAACGCGCACGTCATCACGCACTACCACCGCACGCTCGACAAGGTCACGGAGCGCTTCCTCGGCAAGCGCCAGATCGGCACAACGGGTCGCGGCATCGGCCCCACCTACGCCGACAAGATCAACCGGGTGGGCATCCGCATCCAGGATCTCTTCGACGAGAACATCCTGCGCCAGAAGGTGGAGGGTGCGCTGCACCAGAAGAACCACCTGCTGGTCAAGATCTACAACCGGCGTGCGATCACCGTCGACGAGATCGTCGAAGACCTGCTGCAGTACGTCGAGCGGCTGCGCCCCATGGTGGCCGACACGGCGCTCGTGCTCACGCAGGCGCTCGATGCGGGCAAGACGGTGCTGTTCGAGGCAGGCCAGGCGACGATGCTGGATGTCGACCACGGCACATACCCGTTCGTCACCTCCTCGAATGCGACCTCCGGCGGTGCCGCCACCGGCTCCGGGGTTGCCCCCAACCGCTTCGAGCGGGTCATCGGCGTCGTCAAGGCGTACACGACCCGCGTCGGTGCTGGGCCGTTCCCGACCGAGCTCTTCGACGAGTCGGGCGAGTTCCTGCGCAACAACGGCGGCGAGTTCGGCACCACCACGGGTCGCCCGCGTCGTTGCGGCTGGTACGACGCGCCCATTGCGCGCTACTCGGCCCGCATCAACGGCGTCACCGACTTCGTGCTCACCAAGCTTGACGTGCTGACCGGGCTCGACGAGATCCCCGTCTGCGTCGCCTACGAGGTTGACGGTGTGCGCGTCGACGAGGTTCCCGTGTCGCAGAGTGACTTCCACCACGCGAAGCCCGTCTACGAGACGTTCCCCGGATGGTCGGAGGACATCACCGGCGTGCGTCGCTTCGAAGATCTGCCGCAGAATGCGCAGGACTACGTGCTCGCCCTGGAGAAGATCAGCGGCTCGCGCATCTCGGCGATCGGCGTCGGCCCCGGCCGTGACGCCATCGTCGTGCGCCACGACCTGATCGGCTGAGCTGAGCGCTGCCGCGCCGACGTTGTGCGGCTTTTATGTCGTTGTGCGCGCCCGTGCACGCACAACGACATAAAAGCCGCACAACGATGCGGATGCCCGGAGGCCTGCGCCCCGGTTGCGGGAGTAGAGAGCGCGCGCAATTCGTGGAATCATCGGTATATCGGGGTGGACGACCTGCCCCGGCGATGATCGACACGTGCGGGCAGGGGGCCAGTGATGCCGCTGCTCGGTGCTACCACCACAATCCTGCTGCTTCTGTGCTCCGTCACCGTGCTCGCCGCCGCGGAGGCGAGCACCGACCATGTCTCGCCATGGCTCACCCCGGGAATCCTCATCATCATCGCGGTCATCATCACGCCCCTGCTCAGCTACTTCCTGTACAGCAGGCGTGGCGGCAGCGACCCCGACGCGGAGTGACGCTCGCGAGGTGATCACGACATCCGGATGCGCGGGGCAGCCGGGAAGGCAGATCAGACGACCGTGAACCCGGCCGGCAGCGGCTCCCGCCCTGTCAGCGCCAACAGCAGCGGCGTGCCCTGCCCCTTGTTCACCGCGGTCGAGCTGAGGAGCGCCACGGTGCCCATCACAGCATCCGCGGGAGGGGTGAAGTCGGAGTCGATTGCGCGAGCCAGGTCGATGGAGTGCACCACCAGCTCGACGACGCGGGTGCGCAGATATTCGCTCAGCAGGATGCCCATGCCGCCGATCGACACCACCCGGTCTGCGGGCTGCCGGGCGATCAGCGCGCGGGTTCGCTGCAGCGCTTCGCGCACGGTCGCGACGGGGTCGGCCCCGAGCCACTCGCCGGCTTCGACGCCGCGCCGCTCGATGGAGGCGTGGTCGGTGAACTGTTCGAGCACCGACTTGTAGTAGTCCTCGGCGCTGGGGATGGTGACGCCGCCGGGCTCATCCTGGCCCAGGTAGCTCTCAACGGTGAGGATGGCGCGGGCGGTGTGGCCCGCGAGGCTGCGCACATCCCAGACGCCGAGCCCGGGCAGCGACCACTGATCGTCGGTCACCTCGCCGAGCAGTGAGACGAAGGCATCGGCCGACCTGGAGAAGAGCTCTGTGGTGGTCACGGATACCATCGTGGCACTTTCGGTGGAAGACTGCATTTCGTGACCGCGAAACGACCCCAGCCCGAGCGCCTCGAGGGGCGCTACATCTCCCTCGAACCGCTGCGCGATGAGCACATGCCCGCGCTGTTCGCGGCCATAGGGCATCCGCAGGTCTTCGCCGGAGGCTACGGCGGCGGCCCGGCGGGGCTGAGCGACACAGCCGAAGGTTTCGCCGAGTGGGCTCGCGGCTACTACCCCTTCGCGTCGGGCATCCCGTATGCGGTCCTGTTGCGCGGCGGGCCGCACGATGGCGAGGTCATCGGCACCAGCTCGCTGGCCGACTTCGATGTCGAGAACGAGTCGACGCACATCGGCTGGACGGCCTACGCGCCGCAGGTGTGGGGCACGGCCGTGAACGCGGAGGCGAAGCTGCTGCTGCTCGGCCACGCCTTCGACAGCGGCTTCGGGCGGGTGAAGATCCAGGCGGATGCGATCAATCAGCGGTCGAGGGCGGCGATCGCCGGCATCGGGGCCGCCTTCGAGGGTGTGCTGCGGCGCGTGAGACGACGCGCCGATGGCAGCTGGCGCGACACCGCGGTCTACTCGATCCTGCTCGAGGAATGGCCGGATGTTCGGGCCGGGCTTGAACAGCGGCTTGCGGCGCAGGGCGGTCGCCCGGTGTTGTTCCGCGGGCTGCCCGACTGACGGTCGCCACCCTGTAAATTGGGTGGTGGCCACCGCATGGGGCGGGCCGGCCTGGAGGGCGTGATGAGCGAGAACGATGCCGCATCCGATCTGCTGAGGCTGCGCAAGAGCATCGACAATGTCGATGCGGCGCTGATCCACATGCTCGCGGAGCGGTTCAGGTTCACGCAGCAGGTGGGCGAGCTGAAGGCGGCGAACGGTATGCCGTCGTCTGACCCGGAGCGGGAGAAGGTGCAGATCGCGCGCCTGCGGGTGCTCGCCGAGCAGGCCAATCTCGACCCGGAGTTCGCAGAGAAGTTCCTCGGATTCATCGTCGCGGAGGTCATCCACCACCATGACCGCATCCGCAACGGCGACTAGCCGCCGAGCAACTCCCGCGGGTTGAGTAGCGCGGAACGCGCCTCCGCCTCGCTAGCCGCCGACGACCGCCCCGAAGTGCTCCGGCAGTGTGGCGGTGTGCGCGCCGCGCAGTTCGTCGACCGACACCGTGAACTGGTCCTGGATCTCCAGCTGCCCGTTGTTGTCGGTGACGCCGATGCGCAGCACAGGGTAGCCGCGGCCTTCGCACAGGCCGACGAAGCGCACATCGTCTTCGCGCGGGACGCTGACGATGACCCGGCCGGTCGACTCACTGAACATGGCCGCCGTCTCGTCGACGCCGTCGCGCTGGGTGATTCCGGTCAGCCACACGCGGGCGCCGACGCCAAAGCGCAGCACCGATTCGGCCAGCGCCTGGAAGAGCCCGCCGTCGGCGAGGTCGTGCGCGGAGGAGAGCAGGCTGCCCTGGCCGCCGGAGTGCAGCAGCCCGGCGAGCATCTTCTCGTCGTCGAGTGACACGGTGGGCGGCAGCCCGCCCAGGTGGTCGTGGATGACTCCGGCCCAGGCGCTGCCGTCGAGCTCGTCGCGGGTGGTGCCGAGCAGGTAGATGTTGTTGCCCTCGTCCTGCCAACCGCTGGGGATGCGGCGGGCGACGTCGTCGATGGTGCCGAGCACGGCGATGACGGGGGTCGGGTGGATGGGCACGTCGCCGGTCTGGTTGTAGAACGACACGTTGCCGCCGGTGACCGGGATCTCCAGCTCGAGGCAGGCATCCGAGAGTCCTTCGACGGTCTCACTGAACTGCCACATGACCTCAGGGTTCTCGGGGGAGCCGAAGTTGAGGCAGTCGCTGACGGCGACGGGGGTCGCGCCGGTGGCGGCGACGTTGCGGTACGCCTCCGCGAGCGCGAGGCGGGCGCCCTGCCGCGGGTCGAGCTGGCAGTAGCGGCCATTCGCATCCGTCGCCACGGCGAAGCCGAGCCCACTGTTCTCGTCGATGCGCACCATGCCGCCGTCATCCGGGAACGACAGGGCGGTGTTGCCGCCGACGTAGCGGTCGTACTGGTTGGTGACCCACTCCTTGGAGGCAAGGTTGGGGCTGCCGAGCAGGCGCAGGGCCTGGTCGCGCAGTTCGTCGGGGCCGGATGCGCGGGGCAGCCGGGCGGACGTGTCAGCCTGCAGCGCGTCGATCCAGCTGGGGTAGGCGACGGGTCGGTCGTACACGGGCCCGTCGACGGCGACCGTGTTGGGGTCGACGTTGACGATCTCGTCGCCGTGGTGGGTGATCACGAGGCGGTCGCCTTCGGTGACCTCGCCGAGCACGCTCGTCTCGACGTCCCACTTGTTCACGACGGCCATGAAAGCGTCGAGCTTCTCGGGGCGCACGATGGCCATCATGCGCTCCTGGCTTTCGCTCATCAGGATCTCTTCGGCCGTGAGCGTGGGGTCGCGCAGCAGCACGTTCTCGAGCTGGATGCGCATGCCGCCGTCGCCGTTGGCCGCGAGCTCAGAGGTCGCACACGAGATGCCGGCCGCGCCGAGATCCTGGATTCCCTCAACGAGTTCGTTCTTGAAGAGCTCGAGGCAGCACTCGATGAGCACCTTCTCGGCGAAGGGGTCGCCGACCTGCACGGCGGGCCGCTTGGTGGGGCCACCCTCGTCGAAGGAGTCGGAGGCGAGGATGGATGCTCCGCCGATTCCGTCGCCGCCGGTGCGCGCCCCAAAGAGCACGACCTTGTTGCCGACGCCGCGGGCGTTGGCCAGGTGCAGGTCCTCGTGGCGGAGCACGCCGACCGCGAGCGCATTCACGAGCGGGTTGGCCTGGTACACGGAGTCGAAGTAGGTTTCGCCGCCGATGTTGGGCAGGCCGAGGCAGTTGCCGTAGAAGCTGATGCCGCTGACGACGCCGTGCACGACGCGGGCCGTATCGGGGTCATCGATCTTGCCGAAGCGGAGGGCATCCATGACGGCGACGGGGCGCGCACCCATGGAGATGATGTCGCGCACGATTCCGCCGACACCGGTCGCGGCACCCTGGAACGGCTCGATGTAACTGGGGTGGTTGTGCGACTCGATCTTGAAGGTGACCGCCCAGCCTTCGCCGACGTCGATGACGCCCGCGTTCTCGCCCATGCCCACCATGAGGTTCTTCTTCATGGCCGGGCTGACCTTCTCGCCGAACTGGCGCAGGTACTTCTTGCTCGACTTGTAGGAGCAGTGCTCGCTCCACATGACCGAGTACATGGCCAGCTCGCCGCTCGTGGGGCGGCGGCCCAAGATCTCGCGGATGCTCGCGTACTCGTCCGGCTTCAGCCCGAGCGCCGCATACGGCTGCTCCTTCTCGGGCGTTGCGACGGCGTTCGAGACGGTGTCGGCGACATGGTGGCGGGGGGTGGCTGAGACGTCGGTCACGAGGGGGCTTCTCCCAGAGGATTACGGATGCCGCAGGCACGTTCGCCGGCTCGGCCAGTCTACCGCTGCAGCTCACCGCATCCGCCCGCCGCGCATCCGCCCGCCGCGCATCCGCCCGCCTGCCTCCCCACCCCCACTTCGCCGAGACTGCACGAATCGCACGCTTTCGCGCCCAAAGCGTGCGATTCGTGCAGTCTCGGCGAAGTTGGAGGGGTGACGGACACTCGGATGTTCAGCGAGAGTACGCGAATCGCACGCTTTTCCGGCTCAAACGGTCGATTTGCGTAGTCTCGGCGAAGAGGAGGGGCGGATGTCCGGGGCGTCTGCCACGCTTGAGCCGTGACCGATGCCCCCGCCGACCCCTCAGCCGATCCGGTGCTCGAGCCCACAGCCGAGCCCGCAGTCGACTCCGCAGCCGTGCCTTCAGCAGGCTCCGCAGCCGTGCCTTCAGCAGGCTCCGCAGCCGTGCCCCCAGCCGAGCCCGCAGTCGATGCTTCAGCCGTGACCGATGCCGATGCCGACTCGTCAGCCGACTCCACAGCCGTGCCGTCAGCCGAGCCCGCAGCCGACGCTGCAGCCGAGCCTGCAGCCGTGCCGTCAGCCGACTCCGCAGCCGATGCTTCAGCCGCCGCCGACACCGCGGCAGGGCCTGCTGCCGAAGCGGCCCGCGCACGCCTCATCTCGGCCATCGCGCCGTTCACCCTCGGTGCTCTTGCCGCAGCAGGGGGCATCCTGCCGGCCCTTCTCGATGGCGGGCGCCTGCCGCTGCAGAACCTGTGGACGACGCAGACTCTTCCCGAGGACATGCCGTTCGCACTGCTTCCGGTGAGTCAGTACCAGGCGATCACGCTGCTGGCGCTGCTCGTGATGGGAGGTGTGGTGGCCGGGCTTGCTGTTCGTGTCATCCGGCGGCGGCGTCCTATAGCGGCCCGTCCGGTGGCCGCCGGGCTGCTGGTGGTGCACACGATCGCGATTGTGCAGAGTTTTGTGGTTGTCGCTGATGGTGTCGGCGCCTTCGCGGAGGGCGCCGACGATCGCGGTTTCTTCTACTTCACGGGGATGCTGACGGGCGTTGAGGCGTGTGCGCTGCTCGCCCTGCTCGCATTCCGGTTGACCTCGCGGCGTTCTGTTGGCCCTGTTGCGCTCGGTGTCGGCCTCGCGGCGGTGCCGTTCGCCTCCTGGATCGGCACGGGAATCGTCGCAGTGACCGGTCTGGCCGGGTACCCGCCGCTCGCGGCAGATGTGCTGCGGTGGCTGCCGGCGCTCATCGTGGGGCTTGCGCTCGCCTGGTGCGGGGTCAAGCCTGTGGCCCGACTCGGCGTCTGGGCGGGTCTCCTCCTCGCGCTGTGGCTGATTCCCGCGCTGTTCACCGCGACCGCTTATGCCTTGGGTATGCGCGTGCTGGATGGGGATCTCGCTGAGATGGCGGATGCTGGTGCCCAGGTCTTCGGCATGGCTCTCTGGGTCGACCTGGGCCCTGTCGTGGTGGCTGCGGCGATCGGAGCGGTCGGCGTCGGGGCGCGGATGCTGTGGACGCGTAGCCGCCGCTGAAGTGGTTTCGATCGCCTCTTGACGGATGCCCGACGCAGGCGTAACGTGCAACCAAATGGTTGCACAAAATGAGTTGAGTGATGTCGACATCGATCGCATGTTCCAGGCCCTCGCCGCATCAACGCGGCGGGACATCCTGCGACGCACGATCGCCGAGGAGCAGTCGGTCTCGGAGTTGGCCCGCGAATACGACATGTCGTTCGCGGCCGTGCAGAAGCACGTCGCCGTGCTCGAAGCGGCTCAGCTCATCGTCAAGCGTGCGGAGGGGCGGGAACGTCTCGTGCGCGCAAATCCTGAGATGATCGCCCGCGCGCGGGCCCTTCTCGCCCGCTACGAAGACCTCTGGCGAACACGCGTCGATCGCCTCGACGTGCTGCTGGCCGCCCAACCTGAAGGAGAATGACATGCCTGTCACCGATGTCACCACCGATGCCGAGAAGCTCACCATGACGCTCGTCGCCGATTTCGCCGCCCCCGTCGAGCGGGTGTGGGCCGCCTTCACCGACCCGCGGCAGCTTGAGCGTTTCTGGGGCCCGCCCGGATGGCCGGCCACGTTCACCGAATTCGACCACACTGTCGGTGGTCGCGCGAGGTACCACATGACCAGCCCGCAGGGCGAGCGCTCATCCGGGGCGTGGGAGTTCCTCATGATCGATGAGCCCCGCCGTTTCGAGGTGATCGACGGTTTCGTCGACAGCGACGGCGCGGCCGCCGATGGCATGCCGTCGATGCGCATGACGTACGAGTTCGAGGTCACCGAATCGGGCACGCGGATGATCAACGTCACCTATTTCGATTCGGTCGAAGCGCTCGAACAGCTCACAGCGATGGGCATGGTCGAGGGCTCGACCATGGCGATGAACCAGCTCGACATCGTGCTGGAGGGGCTGCGCGCCTACGCGCAGGGCAAGGGCACACGCACCGAGTTGCTCGATGACACCCATGTGCGCATCACACGCCTTATCGAGGGCCCGCGCGAGTTCGTCTGGCGCGCCCACAACGAGCCCGAGCTGATGCGCCAGTGGCTGCTCGGCCCGGACGGCTGGGTGATGACGGACTGTGTGATCGCGGCCGCCGCAGGCGACAGCTACCGCACCGCCTGGGCGCCGGTCGACGGCACCGAGGGTGAGGCGTTCGGCTTCGAGGGCGAAGCGCTCCTCGTGGAGGCCCCGCGCCGCATGGTCACGACGGAGCGCATGACCGGCGTCGACGGCCCGGGCACGGTGAACGATCTGAGCCTCGACGAGGAGGATGGGGCAACCCTTCTCACCCTGCTCATCGAGTACCCCAGCAGGGAACTGCGCGACATGATCCTCGCCACGGGCATGACCGACGGCATGGAGGCCTCGTACGCGCGCATGGAGAAAGAGCTTGTTCGCTGACCGCGGGGCGTAGCTGACGCCTTCCGTTCATCGCGGCTTAACCGGGGCATCCGCTCGTGTTGCCCTGCGCTGTCTAGCGTGACGTTACGACAACGCCGTGAGTATCCGGCGTATGGCGAACAACGGAGGGCGCACCATGACCATCGAACGCGACATCGCACAGGAGCTCGACGAAGACCTCGACGTGGAGATCGAACTCGTCGTGCTCGACCTTGCCGGCACCACGGTGCGCGACGACGGCCTCGTCGAGCGGGCTTTCGCGCTCGCCGCTGAGCGCACCGGAATTGTCGACGGCGACGAGCAGCTTGCGGGCGCTCTCGGCTATGTGCGCGAGACGATGGGGCAGTCGAAGATCGACGTGTTCCGGGCGCTTGCCGCAGACGATGCTGCCGCGGAGCGTGCCAACGAAGCCTTCGAGACCGCCTACCTGGAGCTCGCCGTCCAGGGCGGCATCGAGGCGATCCCCGGCGCGGAAGAGCTGCTGCGCCAGCTGCGTGACTTCGATGTGAAGATCGCCCTCGTCACCGGTTTCTCGCGGGCCACCATGGACGCCATCCTCGAGGTGCTCGGCTGGGCGGCGCTCGTCGACGTGACGCTTGTGCCCGCCGAGGCTGGCCGCGGTCGGCCGTTCCCGGATCTGCCCCTCACCGCGCTGATGCGCGTCGGCGCTTCGGGCACCGCCGGCATGGTCATCGTCGGTGACACCGCCAGCGACATGCTCTCGGGGGTGAACGCGGGCGCAGGCCTCATCGTCGGTGTTCTGACGGGCGCCCACGACCGCGAGACCCTTGAGGCGGCCGGTGCGGATGTCGTGCTCGACAGCATCGCGGAACTCGCGCCGCTGCTCGGCATCGACGACGTCATCGAGTAGTCGGCATGCCGAACGCCACCCACCCCACGCGGGATGTGCTGCTGAGCCCGTCGCCGACGGCCGTCGTCTGGTCGGGAGCCGGCCACCCCCTCGTGCAGATCGCCACCCCGGGCGTTTCGCTCGGAGCTGGCGACCTGCTCGTCGAGGTCGAGTTGGCGACCGTCTGCGGCTCCGATCTGCACACCGTGCTCGGCCACCGCAGCGCCGACACTCCGCTCGTGCTCGGTCACGAGCAGGTGGGACGGGTGGTCGCCCTCGGCGAGCACGCGCGGGCATCCAATGGCACCCCGCTCATGGTCGGCATGCGCGTCATCTGGTCAGTCGCGGTCGCGTGCGGCGACTGCGATCGCTGCGTGCGCGGCCTCAGCCAGAAGTGCCGCACCCTCGCCAAGTACGGGCACGACAGGGTTCGTCGCGGTTGGGAGCTGAGCGGCGGCTTCGCCACGCACGTTCAGGTGCTCGCCGGAACCGCTGTCATCATCGTCGACGACGAGCTGCCCGCCGCCGTCATCGCCCCAGCCAGCTGCGCGACCGCCACTGTCGTTGCCGCGCTCGATGCGGCATCCGGGGTCGTTCCCCTCGCCGGCGAGACGGTCGTCATCGCCGGGGCCGGCCTGCTGGGCCTCACCGCCTGCGCCATGGCGACGGATGCGGGCGCCACGGTTATCGTCTCCGATCCGGATGCGATGCGTCGCGAGGTCGCGCTGCGCTTCGGTGCGGCCGCCGCGGTCGAGCCTGTGGCACTTCAGCCGACACTGGCCCGGATGCTCGAACAGGGCAGCAGGGAACCGCTTGTCGCCATCGAGATGTCGGGTGCGCCTTCCGCCGTCGCCGCCCTCGTGTCTACGGTCGGCGTCGGCGGTGTTGTCGTGTTGGTGGGCAGCGTCTCACCCGGCGAGCTGGTTCCCATCGACCCGGAGTCGATCGTGCGTCGGCTCGTCACCCTGCGCGGCGTGCACAACTACGGCGGCGGCCAGCTGGAGCGCGCCGCCGAGTACCTCGAAGGCGCCGCCGGGCGGTACCCCTTCGCGTCGCTCGTGGGCGAAACTTTCGGGCTCGGGGAGGTCGAGCAGGCGCTTGAGCTCGCCGCGCGGGGCACGCACCTGCGGGTCGCCATCGACCCGCGCAGCCAGACGCGCACGCCAGCGCTGCAGGCCGTCGCGCACGCGAGCCCCTGAGTGCCCGGCCGAGCTGCTGGCGGCGCCCCTCCTGACTGGCCCACCCCTCCTGTGTGGCCCGCCCGCCTGGCCTGGCCCGCCTGCCTGACTGGCCCACCCCTCCCTGTGTGGCCCGCCCGCCTGCCTGGCGCCCGCCCGCATCCGCCCCGCCCGCATCCGCCCCGCCCGCATCCGCCCCGTCCGGCCCGGCCCTCTGTGCCCGGCCCGCCCGCATCCGCTCCCGCCCGCACCCCTCGCCGAGACTGCACGTATTGCACGCTTTTCGCCTCGAACCGTACGTTTCGTGCACTCTCGACGACGGTCGCCGCGCGCGCGTCCGCCGAGAGTACGCAGATCGCACGCTTTTGGCCCGAAAACGTACGTTTTGTGCAGTCTCGAGACCTGCTAGTTTGCTGGGGACGCGCCGAACCTGAGAATGCATGCAACCGAACCGGCCCCGAGAGACGGCGCCCAGAGAGATGACACAGCCATGAGCGATCCCGCCCTGAACCAGCCTGCCGGCCAGCCGCAGCCCGTGTACTTCGTGCAGGCCCCGCCGCGCGGCCTCAGCGTCACCTCGATGGTGCTGGGTCTCGCATCCATCCTCTTCGGCTTCACGTTTCTGGTGCCGCTCGGTGCGCTGATCTTCGGCATCGTGGGCCTGAAGAAGGAGCCGGCGGGCAGGGGGATGGCGATCACCGGCATCGTCATCGGTGCCCTGTTCATGCTGTTCTGGGTGCTGCTGGGCGGGGTCATCCTGGCCGCAATCGGCGGGCTCATCGGCCTCGCCGGAACCACCTCCTACACTGGCTGAACGCCGGCGCCGCGTTCGGGCAAGCAGTGCCGCAGCTAAGGGGAGGAGAAGTACGGGTCAGCGCCCCCCGGGAGGCCCCAGAGTGACCAGCACCGTGAAGATCACGGCGACGACGACGACGACGAATGCGACGAGCACGAGCGGGTGCTTCAGGAACCATCTCATGAGCCGGTCGATCCAGTGGGCGTCGCGCGGGTCATCCGTCTTCTCGGTGCGCCAGCGGCCGGCGAGCAGCCCGCGGCGGTCGAGCCACAGGTCGAACGGGATGGTCGCGTAGGGCACGATCGCGGTCAGCACGCCGACGACGATGAGGCGGATGCTCCACCTCTGGTTCACGCCCACCAGCACGGCGGTCGCCGCATACAGCAGGAACACGAAGCCATGGATGCTGCCGCCGATGCGCACTCCGAGGTCGCCGGCGTCGAACACGTACTTCATGAGCAGGCCGGCGATGAGGAGCGTCCAGGTGATGGCCTCGGCGATGGCGACGACGCGGTAGAAGCGTTGCGGGGTCAGGCGGGTCGTGGGTGGGGAGGTCGTGGTCATTCGACCATTCTCTCGTGCGCGGGAGGCTCGCCCATCATGCGAAAGTTCGATCTCGTGCGCGCCCGTGCCTAGGCTGGGCGGATGCCGATCCAAGAAGACGACCTGACCGGATGGGGCCCGTGGCTGGGCACGCTCCTCGCGATCGCCGTGGCGGTGGTGGCTGTGGTGGTGCTGGTTCTGCTCGTGCGGCTGGTGGTGGCCCTAGCGAGCAGGCGCGCCCCGTGGATGGGCCTGCTGTTGCAGCGGATGCGTCACCGCTGGCGCTTCCTGCTGCTGGTTGTGGCGCTGTGGGTCGCCTGTGCGGTGAGCGCCCCCGCCGACCTCCCGTGGTGGCCGGCGTTGTCGCGGGTGTTCCTGATTGTGGTCATCCTGACGGCCGGGTGGCTGCTGTCGGCGATCACGTCGTTCGGTATCGAGAGGGTGATGGCGCGTTACGACGCGAGCGGCGTTCTCGGCCCTGAGGCTCGGCGGATGCGCACCCAGCTGTCGGTCGTGCAGCGACTCGCGACGGTGCTTATTGCTGTGATCGCGTTCGGCGCGGTGCTGTTCACGTTTCCTGAGGTGCGGGCTGTGGGGGCGAGTGTTCTTGCCTCGGCGGGCATCGTCAGCATCATCGCCGGCCTGGCCGCGCAGTCGACGCTCGGCAATCTGATTGCGGGCATCCAGCTTGCGTTCAGTGACGCCATCCGGGTGGGTGATGTGGTTGTCGTCGAGGGCGAGTGGGGCCGCATCGGTGAGATCACGCTGTCGTATGTGGTGGTGAATGTCTGGGATGAGCGGCGGCTGGTGCTGCCAAGCACCTATTTCACGTCGAAGCCGTTCGAGAGTTGGACGCGACGCTCCGACAAGATCCTCGGCACCGTGTACATGGACCTCGACTGGCGCGTGCCCGTGGAGGCGGTGCGCGAGAAGTTCATGGAGATCGTGGAGGGCTCGGATGCCTGGGATCGGCGCGCGGCCAGCGTGCTCGTCACAGGGTCGGAGGGCGGTTTCGTGACCCTGCGCTTTCTCGTCTCATCGGCAGACTCGGGCGACCAGTGGGCGCTGCGCTGCCTGGTGCGCGAGGAGATCATGACCTGGCTGCAGGCGGAGCATCCTGAGGCCCTGCCGGTGACACGGGTGTCGCTGGAGCAGCCGCGCGTGTCGTCGGAGCAGCCCCACGACTGAGGCTGCCGCCTTCGCTGAGGCTACCGCGCGACGAGCGCCTGCGTGATGACGCTTGTGAAGAATGCGAGGCCGTCGGTGCCGTTGCGCATGGCGGCGTGGGTGTCGGGCCCGAAGCCCTCCTCGATGGCGTGCTCCGGATGCGGCATCAGGCCGACGACGTTGCCGCGCGCGTTCGAGACGCCCGCGATGTCGTTGACTGAGCCGTTCGGGTTGACGCCCAGGTATCGGAACGCGACCTGGCCTTCGCCTTCGAGCCGCTTGACGGTGTCGGCGTCGGCGATGAAGCCGCCTTCGCCGTTCTTGAGCGGGATGGTGATCTCCTGGCCCTGCTCGAAGTTGCCCGTCCAGGCGGTGGAGGCGTTCTCGACGCGCAGGAGCTGGTCGCGGCAGATGAAGCTGCCGTGGTCGTTGCGGATGAGGCCACCCTCGAGCAGGTGCGCTTCGGCGAGCATCTGGAAGCCGTTGCAGATTCCGAGCACAGGCATGCCCTTGTTGGCCGCGTCGATGACCTCGGACATGATCGGTGAGAGCGCGGCGATGGCGCCGCAGCGCAGGTAGTCGCCGTAGCTGAAGCCGCCGGGCAGCACGAGCGCGTCTACGCCTTCGAGGCTGTGCGAGCCGTGCCACAGGGCGACGGGTTCTGCGCCGGCGAAGCGAACGGCGCGGGCGGCGTCGCGGTCGTCGAGCGAGCCGGGGAAGGTGATGACGCCGATGCGCATGGTCACTAGTGCGTCTCCCCTGCGACGGCCGAGTCGGGCGTCGTGATGCTGATGACGTCTTCGATCACCGAGTTGGAGAGCATTGTCTCGGCGAGCTCGCGCACTTCGGCGAGCACCGCATCCGTGATCTCGTCGACGGTGATCTCGAAGCGCTTGCCGATGCGCACGCCGGCGAAGTGGGTTTTGCCGAGGCGGTGCAGGGCTCCGGAGACGGCCTTGCCCTGGGGGTCGAGCAGTTCGGCCTTGGGCATGACCTCGACGACGATTGTGGGCACGGTTCACTCCAGGGGATCGCGCGGATGAATGCCTTCATTCTACCCGGATGCTTAGGCCCGCCTTATTTTGAATTACTCAAAACAACGCTAGAATGGATGTCATGGAAACGGCCACGACGCAGACGCTCGGCGAGAGCATCCGCGGTGCCGGTCTCAAGGTGACTGAGCCCCGCGTGGCCGTGCTGCGCGCGCTCGACGCCAGCCCGCACGCCGACGCCGACACCGTGTTCGGCGCCGTGCGGCAGACGCTGCCCGGCACCTCCCTGCAGGCCGTCTATGGCGTGCTCGCCGCGCTCACCGGCGCCGGACTGCTGCGCCGAATCGAGCCGGCCGGTTCGAGCGCGCTCTACGAGCTGCGCACGGGCGACAACCACCACCATGTGGTGTGCAGCGGATGCGGGGCCATAGAAGACGTCGACTGTGTCGTCGGTGAGGCGCCCTGCCTGACCCCGTCGAATGCTTCTGGTTTCGCCATCCACACTGCAGAGGTCACCTTCTGGGGACTCTGCCCCTCATGCCACAACGCGACCACCGAACCCAACAGATAGAAGGAGACACCGTGACCAACTTCACGACGACCCAGAGTGGGGCGCCTCTCGCGAGCGACGCACACTCGCTCACGACCGGCCCCGACGGCATCACCGCGCTTCACGACTTCGCGCTCGTTGAGAAGCTCGCCTCGTTCAACCGCGAGCGCGTGCCGGAGCGCAACCCGCACGCCAAGGGCGGCGGAGCGTTCGGTGAGTTCGAGGCGACCGAGGACATGTCGGCGTACACGCGCGCCGCAGTGTTCCAGCAGGGCGCCAAGAGCGAGATGCTTCTGCGTTTCTCGTCTGTCGCCGGCGAGCAGGGCTCACCCGACACCTGGCGCGATGTGCGCGGCTACGCGCTGCGTTTCTACACGACCGAGGGCAACTACGACATCGTCGGCAACAACACTCCGGTGTTCTTCATCCGCGACGGCATCAAGTTCCCTGACTTCATCCACTCGCAGAAGCGCCTCGGCGGTTCGGCCCTGCGCGACGCCGACATGCAGTGGGACTTCTGGACTCTCTCGCCCGAGTCGGCCCACCAGGTCACCTACGTCATGGGTGACCGCGGTCTCTCCAAGTCGTGGCGCCACCTCAACGGCTACGGCTCGCACACCTACCAGTGGATCAACTCCGAGGGTGAGCGATTCTGGGTTCAGTACCACTTCAAGTCCCGCCAGGGCGTCGAGCTGATGGAGGCCGCCGAGGCCGAGAAGCTCGCCGGTTCCGACTCCGACTACTACCGTCGCGACCTGTACGAGGCCATCGAGCGCGGCGAGTTCCCCACCTGGGATGTGTTCGTGCAGATCATGCCGTACGAGGACGCGAAGACGTACCGCTTCAACCCCTTCGACATCACGAAGGTGTGGCCGCACGCCGACTACCCGCTGCAGAAGGTCGGGCACTACACGCTCAACCGCAACCCGCAGAACTTCTTCGCTGAGATCGAGCAGGCCGCGTTCTCGCCGTCGAACCTGGTTCCCGGCATCGGCATCAGCCCCGACAAGATGCTCATGGCTCGCGTGTTCTCGTACCCGGATGCCCAGCGCAACCGCATCGGCACCAACTACAACGAGCTGCCGGTCAACCGTCCGCACGCGACGGAGGTGACCAACTACCAGCACGAGGGCCAGATGCGTTTCAATTACCCGGATGCTTCGGCTCGCGTCTACACCCCGAACTCGTTCGGTGGCCCCGCCGCCGACCCGGCCCGTGCATCCGAGGGTCGCTGGGAGAGCGACGGCGAGCTCGTGCGCGCCGCGCAGACCCTGCACTCGGAGGACGACGACTTCGGCCAGGCGGGCACCCTCTACCGTGAGGTGTTCACCGAGGAGTCGAAGGCGCGCTTCCTTCAGACGCTCGCCGGCCAGTACGGCGCCCTGACGGTCCCCGCGATCAAGGACCGCTTCATCTGGTACTGGACCTCCGTCGACTCGGGTCTCGGTGCGAAGCTCATTGAGGCCGTCAAGCACGGTGACATCGCGTCGGCCGACCCCGTGGGTGTCGGCGAGTAGCACCCCGCACGCAGAAGCGGCCGGCCCCCTCGGGGGTCGGCCGCTTTCGCGTCTCCGCGTGCGAGTGGTCAAGTCTCGCCCTTCGTCCGCGGTCTTGGGGCGAGAAGTGACCTTTCACGAGCTTTCACTTTTCGCTCAAGTGCGTGAGTGGTCATCTCTCGCCCGAAGGAGAAGCCCTTGGGGTGAGAAGTGACCGATCGCGGGTGCCGGCGCAGGGGTGGGTGCGGGTTACGCCGCAGCCGTCACCCGAATCAGGTTCGACCACGGGTCGTCGAAGGTGAGCACCTTGCCGTCGTTTGCCTGTTGGATGCCGCGGGCCGTCAGCCGTTCGGCGAGTGCGCCGATCTCATCCGTTGTGGGCACCTGGATGGCGACCTGACCGAGGCCTAGCGCGGGGGTGCGGGCGGGGGCGCCCGAGCTGTGCCACGTGTTCATGCCGACGTGGTGGTGGTAGCCGCCGGCGCTCACGAACAGCGCCTGGGTGCCGTATTCGATGGTCACCTCGAAGCCGACGGTGTCGACGTAGAACTGCTTCGCCGTCTGGATGTCTCCCACCTTCAGGTGCACGTGGCCGATGCCGGTCTCGCCCACGGTGGGGGCGGCGAGTCCTGCCTCGGTGAGGTTCTCCTGCAGGAAGCGGTTCGGGTCGAGGTAGACGGTGCCCATGTGCACGGAGCCGTTGTTCCACTCCCACAGGCTGCGGTCGGTGTCCCAGTACAGTTCGACGCCGTTGCCTTCGGGGTCGTCGAAGTAGAAGGCGTTGCTGACGAAGTGATCGGAGCTGCCGGTGAACTTGTTCGGGTAGAGCTTCGCGGTCGAGTAGACGGATGCGGCGAGGTCGCTCTTCTCGGCGAACAGGAAGGCCGTGTGGAACAGCCCGGCGGCGGAATCGGGCGCGTGCTTCAGCTCGGGGGCGAGCTCGAGCACGAGCGAGGCGTTGCCGGTGCGGCCGAGGATGGCGGTGTTGCCCTCCTGTGCGAGGAGGGTGAGGCCGACGCCGTCACGGTAGAAGGCGATCATCGTGTCGAGGTCGGCGACCTTGAGGGTGACCGCGCCCATGGCGGTGTCTGCGGCGAGAATGTCGAGTGTGCTCATGGTTGTAGCAACAACCTTCTCTCTTCTCTATTCCCGATTCACGATCAGGATGCCGGCAGAAGCGTCTTCGCGTAGCAGAAGCTGAATGGCGCGTCCACGTAGGCGCCGAAGTTGGGGATGCGGGAGTAGCCCTCACGCTCATAGAAGCGGATGGCCGCCTTCAGTCGGTCGCCCGTCTCGAGCACCAGCCGTGCGATGCCGAGCTCGAGCGCCGCCGCCTCCAGGGCGTGCAGTACGTCGGGCGCAACACCCGTGCCCCGCCGAGACGGAGTCACATACATGCGCTTCACCTCGGCGTCGCCGCCCTCAAGAATGCGCAGCCCACCGCATCCGGCCGGAATGCCGTCGTCGTAGGCGACCAGGAACAGGGCCGCATCGGCGGCGCTCAGCGGCTCGCCCGGCTCGGTCTCCTCGCCCCCGTAGGCGGCCGCGATCTCGGCCCGCTGCGCGGCGCGCAGCATCGTGCTGTCGGCGTGGTCGTACGCCACGGACTTGATCTCGTGCTCGATCTCAGATGCGGTCATGCGGATGCTCCCTGCTGCGCCGTGAGGCGCTCGATGAGTTCCCGATAGCGGGCGGCTGTGCGCTCCACGATCTCGTGCGGCAGCTGCGGGGGCACGCCGATGCCGTCCCAGTGGGCGCTCAGCCAGTCGCGCACGATCTGCTTGTCGAAGCTGGCGGTGCGGTTGCCGGCGGCGTAGAGGGATGCGTCCCAGTAGCGGCTGCTGTCGCTGGTCAGGACCTCGTCGCCGAGGGTGATGGTGCCGTCGACATCCGCCCCGAACTCGAACTTGGTGTCGGCGAGGATCACGCCGCGCTCCTCGGCGATGGCGGATGCCTGCGAGAAGACCCGCAGCGAGAGCTCGCGCAGGGCTGAGGCGGTGTCGGCGCCGACGAGTTCGACGGTGCGCTCGAAGCTGATGTTCTCGTCATGCTCGCCGAGCGGCGCCTTGTAGGCGGGCGTGTAGATGGGCTCGGGCAGGCGGTCACCGTCGGCGAGGCCGGCGGGGAGGGGCACGCCGCAGACGGACTGCGTGGCCTGATACTCCTTCCAGCCACTGCCGCTCAGGTAGCCGCGCACGACGCATTCGATCGGGAACATGTCGAGCGCCTTCACGAGCATGGCGCGGTCGGCGACCTCGGCGGGGACGCTCCCCTCCACGAGATGGTTGGGAATATCGAGCCTGTCGAACCACCACAGGCTGAGCCGGGTCAGCAGCTCGCCCTTACCCGGGATGCCCGGCTCGAGCACGTGGTCGTAGGCGCTGACGCGGTCGCTGGCGACCACAAGCATCCGCCCCGGCTGGTCTGCAGAGGTGAAGAGATCGCGGACCTTGCCCGAGTACTCGTGCTGCCAGCCGACGAGATTCACGCGCTCGCCTCATCACTGACGCGCAGGGCGATGTCGCTGCGGAACTGGCCGCCCTCGAGCGTGATCGCGTCGAGCGCGCGGTAGGCACGCGAGCGGGCTTCGGCGAAGTCGCCGCCCGTCGCGACGACGCTGAGCACGCGGCCGCCGGTCGACACGAAATCGTTGTGATCGGCGGATGCTGCGGTCGCCGCATGCGCGATGGTTACGCCCTCCACGGCGAGGGCCGCATCGATGCCCGTGATCGGCCGCCCGGTGATGGGCGTCTCGGGGTAGCCCTCGC
Source organism: Homoserinimonas aerilata (assembly GCF_006716125.1). Lineage (NCBI taxonomy): Bacteria > Bacillati > Actinomycetota > Actinomycetes > Micrococcales > Microbacteriaceae > Homoserinimonas > Homoserinimonas aerilata. The sequence continues at coordinate 251,266 of NZ_VFOM01000002.1, forward strand.
TGGCGAGCACGACCGTGACGGCGACATCGTCGGAGAACCGGGGGCGCGGCAGCGATGCGAGGCCGCCCGTCGCGGCGGCGAAGAGCAGCCCGCTGAGCGGGGTGACCAGACGCGGCAGCACCACCTGCGTCTCGGGGTCGCCGAAGCGCGCATTGAATTCGATGACCCGGATGCCGCGGTCGGTGATGATGAGGCCGCAGTAGAGCAGGCCGATGAATGGCGTCTGCTCCTCGGCGAGCCTGCGCACCGTGGGCACGGCGATCGTGTCGATGACCTCGTCGACGAAGGTGTCGGGCAGCCACGGCAGCGGCGAGTATGCGCCCATGCCGCCCGTGTTGGGGCCCTCGTCGTCGTCGCCGAGGCGCTTGTAGTCCTGCGCGGGGCTCAGGGGGAGCACATCATGGCCGTCGGAGAGCAGGAACAGCGACACCTCCTGGCCGTCGAGGAACTCCTCGATGAGCACGCTGCCCTGCGCCAGATAGTGGGTGGCGTGGGCGATCGCGGCGTCGCGGTCGGAGGTGACCAGCACGCCCTTGCCCGCTGCGAGACCGTCTGCCTTCACCACATGGGGGGCGCCGTAGGCATCCAGCGCCTCGATCGCCTCCTCGAGGGTGCCCGCGCGGGTGGCCCGGCCGGTCGGCACGCCCGCCGCCTCCATGATGCGCTTCGCGAAGGTCTTGCTGCCCTCGAGCTGGGCTGCCGCCTTGTCGGGGCCGAACACGGCGATGCCGGTGCGGCGCACGCGGTCGGCGACACCGGAGACCAGCGGCGCCTCCGGGCCGATGATGACCAGCTGGATGCTGTTGTCGACGGCGAAGTCGGCGACGATGCCCGGGTTCGTCGGGTCGAGGGCGATCACGGGAACGCTCGCCGCGATGCCGGCGTTGCCGGGGGCGGCGATGATCTCGTGGCCGGCATCCTCGGCGAGCAGCGCGGTGATGATGGCGTGCTCGCGGGCACCGGAACCGAGTACAAGGATTCTCACCCTGCCAGAGTAGCGGTCGCCGCTCAGTGTGCGAGCGGGCTCATTCCGCTCTCCACTCGGAGAGGAACTCGTCGACCGTCATCTCCTGCAGATCGCTCCGCACCTGTTCGAGCAGAAAATCCGGAGAACCGACATCCGCCGGTGTCCGCATCACCTCCGCGCCTGAGGGGATGCGCCGGATCACGAGGTCGACAGGTGGCAGCCCGTCTCCGAGTCCCGTCGCCGCGCCCAGGAGCGTCTTCGCCCAACTCCAGACCCTGCGAGAGAGGCTGCCCGCGCGGGGCAGCAGCTCGGCGGTCAGATGATCGGCGGCGGAATCCATGCCTAGATTCTGGCAGAGGTGACACTCGTCACTCCCGGGCGGGCACGATCATCCGCCGCGTGCGTGGTGAGCTTGTTACCGTTGTTCCATGGCCAAAGCGAGAATAGTGCCGCTCGTCGGCGAGGCGGCGGTGCGTCAGGCGCTCGCCGGATCGGACGACCGGATGATCGAGGCGACCGCCGTGCGCTACCTTCTGCAGATGCTGGCGGATGCCGCGCCCGGCAACACCCTCGAGGTGAGAGTCCCGCCGCATGGTGCCGTGCAATGTGTCGAAGGCCCCGGCCACACGCGCGGCACCCCGCCGAATGTCATCGAGACGGATGCCGCGACCTGGCTGCAGCTCGCCACCGGTGCCCTCTCCTGGGCGGATGCCGTCTCTGCCGCCCGCGTGTCGGCATCCGGAACCCGCGCAGACCTCACAGGGCTGCTGCCCGTCGCGTGGCGGCGTGACGACCTCGTATAGCTCTGAGTGGTCGCTCGTGTCGTGTCGAGTGGTCATTACTCGCCGTTCGAGGGGCATCTTCGGGCGAACGTTGACCTCTCGCGGGGCTCGCGTCCTCAAGAGGCGCCGCGAGTGGTCAGAAAGTTGCCCAAGTTCGCGCCGGTGGGGCCAGTATTGACCTCTCGCGGATCGGGATGGGCGGGCTCGCGTCGCGGAGCGGGTGCGGATGCCCGGGGTCGCCAAAGGGGGAGAATAACCCGAGCCCGAATGGGCGACAATGGAGGCATGACTGAACAGCAGGACACGCCCGAGGGCCCGCACGAGGCTGACGGCGCCGCTGGGGAGCCCGTGGAGCCGCGGGTCGTCCGGGAGCAGGAGCGCGTGAGCATCCGCCGTGCCCCCAAGCTGCCCGTGTTCCTGGTGCTCGGCGCGGGCCTCGGCGCGATCGTCGCGTTCGTGCTCACCGCGGTCGGCGACCTCGACCGTCGGGTCGGATTCGGCGCGACCTTCGGCTACCTGGCCCTCTACGGCATCCCCGCCGGCATCGTGCTCGGCGCGATCGTCGCCCTCGTGCTGGATCGTCGCTCGCGCAGGCGCGCAGCGGAGGTCACCGTCGAGCACGAGAGCATGCAGGAGCCGGACGAACAGCAGGAGCCGGACACGCAACAGGAGCCGGACAAGCCCGGCGAGAGCCCCGCTAGCTGAGCTGGTTCTGCTCGACCCAGCGCAGGTACTCCTCGCTGACGTTGCCGGTGACGTAGTCGCCCGTGAAGCAGCTCATCTCGAGTGACTGCACCGAGGATCCCTCCAGGATGGCCGACTGCATGTCGGCGACCTCCTGGTAGATGAGGTGGTCGGCGCCGAGCTCCGTGGTGATCTCGGGGATCTTGCGGCCGTGCGCCACGAGCTCCTGCCGCGAGGGCATGTTGATGCCGTACACGTGCGGGTAGCGCACGGGCGGCGCAGCCGAGGTGAAGGTGACCTTGTTGGCGCCCGCCTGACGGGCCATCTCGACGATCTCCTTCGAGGTGGTGCCGCGCACGATCGAGTCGTCGACGATGAGGATGTTCTTGCCTTTGAATTCGCTGCCCATCGCGTTCAGCTTCTGCTTGACGCTGCGCTTGCGCTCCGCCTGGCCGGGCATGATGAAGGTGCGGCCGACGTAGCGGTTCTTGTAGAAGCCTTCGCGGTATTCGACGCCGAGCTTCTGGGCGACCTGCATGGCGGCGGGGCGGGACGAGTCGGGGATGGGCATGACCACGTCGATGTCGCCGAGCGGCGTGTGCTTGGCGATGGTGTCGGCGAGGCGGTTGCCGAGGCGCAGGCGTGCCTCATAGACGGAGATGCCGTTCATGATGGAGTCGGGCCGGGCCAGGTACACGTACTCGAACGAGCAGGGGATGAGCACCGGGTTGGCGGCGCACTGGCGAGACACCATCTCACCGTTCTTGGCGATGAACACGGCCTCGCCCGGAGCGATGTCGCGCACCATCTCGTATCCGCCGCTCTCCAGGACGAGAGATTCGGATGCGACCACCCACTCGTCGCCGACCAGCCCGCTCGTGCGACGCCCGAGTACGAGCGGCCGGATGCCGAACGGGTCACGGAACGCGAGAAGGCCGTGCCCGGCGATGAGCGCGATCGCCGCATAGGAGCCCTCGACCCGCTCATGCACGCGGCTGACGGCGGCGAAGATCTGCTCGGGGTCGAGGTCGGTGCCGCTGACCTGCTCCTGCAGCTCGTTGGCGAGCACATTGACGAGCAGTTCCGTGTCGGAGTGAGTGTTGAGGTGCCGCCGGTCGATGCGGAACAGCTCGTCGGTGAGCTCGCGGGTGTTGGTGAGGTTGCCGTTGTGTACGAGCATGATGCCGTACGGCGCATTCACGTAGAACGGCTGCGACTCCTCCTCGTTCTCGGCGGTGCCCTTGGTGGCGTAGCGCACATGCCCGAGGCCCATCGTGCCGGGCAGCGCGCGCATGTCGCGCGTGCGGAACGCCTCCCGCACCTGGCCTTTGGCCTTGTGGAAGTGGAAGGTCGAGCCCTCGGCGGTGGCGATGCCCGTCGAGTCCTGGCCGCGATGCTGCAGCAGGAGGAGGGCGTTGTAGACGAGTTGGTTGGCAGGCTCCGATGAGACGATGCCGACGATGCCGCACATTCGGTGCAGACTCCAGACCGTAGAGTGATTGTTGACCATAGTCTTTCACGCCGGGCAACCCCCGGCGAACTCCCCAGAAGAGGATCACGCCGATGGCTGACAGCTACGCCCGCGCCGGTGTCGACACGGCGGCAGGAGACCTCGCCGTCGAACTCATGAAGAAGGCCGTCACCCGCACGCACGGCCCGCAGGTTTTGGGCGGATTCGGTGGCTTCGCCGGTCTCTTCGACGTGTCGTTCCTGACCGCGTTCAAGCGCCCGCTGCTGGCGACGTCGACGGATGGCGTGGGCACGAAGGTCGCCATCGCGCAGGCCATCGACAAGCACGACACCATCGGCCAGGATCTCGTCGGCATGGTCGTCGACGACATCATCGTGGTCGGTGCCGCACCCCTGTTCATGACCGACTACATCGCCTGCGGCAAGGTGTTCCCGAACCGCATCGCCGACATCGTCGCCGGCATCGCGAACGCCTGCGCCGAGACGGGCACAGCGCTGGTCGGGGGCGAGACGGCGGAACACCCCGGCCTGCTCGGCGTCGACGACTACGACGTTGCCGGTGCCGCGGTCGGCGCGGTCGAGGCGGATGCCCTGCTCGGCCCGGATCGCGTGACGAACGGCGACGTCGTCATCGCGATGCGATCATCCGGTGTGCACAGCAACGGCTTCTCGCTCGTGCGTCACATCCTGGCGGGCGCGGGCGTCGGCTTCACCGATCATTCGGATGCTCTGGGCGGCACGGTCGGCGAGGTGCTGCTCGAGCCGACCCGCCTCTACGCGGGGCCGCTCGTGCGACTGCTCGACGCGCATCCGGGGGCCGTCCATGCGCTCAGCCATGTCACCGGCGGGGGCATCGCCGCGAACTTGGCGCGCGTTCTGCCGCGCGGCTCCTGGGCCGAGGTGGAGCGTTCGACGTGGGCGCCGCACGACGTGTTCCGCGTGCTCGCCGACATGGGCGGCATCGACCTGGCCGACACAGAAGGAACGTGGAACCTGGGCGTCGGA